>CBFGQV010000281.1:0-4284 GCA_965651045.1 uncultured bacterium | reverse complement strand
CGAGCCGGGCCCCACCGACCTGATCACGGCCGACGACCGCTACCTCGGCACGCTCGCCCCGGACGGCATGCGCATTCCCGCGGCCTTCGGGCCCGGCGGGCTGATCGCCCGTGTGGAACGCGACGAGTTCGACGTGCCCACGATCGTGGTGGAGCGGCTGCCGGAGTTGTAACGGCGGCTCTTTCGTCGTTGCAGCGACCGAAGCACCCCCTCTATAGTGTTCGCGGCGCGTCGGTTTCACGCTGCGCCTTCCTCATGAGGGAGCGAGCATGCCTGCTCGGTCAGATGGTCGGACGTCGCCCGCGCGGCGGGCCATCGGCCGGCGCACGCCCAAGCTCGTGGTCGCTGTGGGGGTGGTGGTCTGTCTGCAGTGGGCGGGGGCGCCGGTCGAGGGGCAGGTCGCTGCCCCCGACACGGTCCGGGTCGCCGTACTCGAGCACTGGCCTCCTCATTATCTGACGGACGCCGACGGACGGCCCGGCGGGTTCGCGGTCGACGTGATGAACGCTGTCGGACGCCGCGCGGGGCTGACCGTGCGCTACGAGTCCTTCGCGACCTTTCCCGAGGCGATCGAGGCGGTCGAGAGGGCCGATGCCGACCTGATCCCGGACTTCGGGATCGTTGCCGAGAGGACCGGAGCCTTCGCCTTTACGAGGCCGTTCGACGCGTTCCCGCTCGTGGTGTTCGCGCGCCGGTCCGATGCCGACTTCGGTGCCGCTGGCGACCTCCGCGGGGCCAGGATCGCCGTGATCGATCGAAACGCGGCAGCGACGATCCTCTCGGCGCGCGCGCCCGACGCCGTGCTCGTGCCTTTCGCCGACGTGGGCTCCGCGCTCTTCGAACTGCTGGCGGCGGGCGTCGACGGCGTGGCCTACCCCCAGGAGGTGTTCCTCGAGCTCGCCCGGTCCGCGGGCGTGGCCGATCGGATCCGTGTGGTGGAGCCGCCGCTCGCGGAGATCCCCCGGGGCATGGGCGTGCGCAGCGCCGATGTGGAGCTCCTGGCCCGCCTCGACGAAGCGCTCGCCTCGCTCATCGGGTCCGAGGAATACCGAACCATCTATCGGCGCTGGTTTGCCGAGACGCCACCGTTCTGGACGGTTTCGCGGGTCCTCTGGGGCGCCGGCGGCGCGTTGCTCCTGGCGCTGCTCGCCATGGGCCTGTGGCGGTATCGCAGCGTAGCGAGGCTCGCGCGGGACCTCCGTTCCAGCCTCGCCGAGCGAGACGCCGCGGTCGCCGCGCACGCCGAGACCCACCGGCTGCTCCGGCGGACGCTCTCCTGCCTCGACGGTGCGGTTTTCGTGATCGACGCGTCCAGCCGCAGCATCACGGACTGCAACGAGGCCGCCGAGGCCATCTTCGGCTATGGCCGCGACGAGGTGATCGGCCAGGACACCCGCCTGCTGCACGTCGACGACGAGGCCTTCGACGAGTTCGCGTCGATCGGCGATCCCCTGCTGGCCGAGGGGCGGACGTTCCGAGGGGCCTTCCGCATGCGGCGCAAGGACGGCTCCACCTTCCCCACGCGACACACCGTGTCGCTTCTCGACCCGGAATGTGGGTTCGAGGGTGGTGTCGTGAGCGTCGTCTACGACGTGACGGACGAGGTGCGTGCGCAGCGCGACCTGATGGAGAGCGAGGAGCGGTTCCGCCAGCTCGCAGAGCGTATCAGCGACGTGTTCTGGATCAGCTCTCCGGGCAAGGACCACATGGAGTACGTGAGTCCAGCGTACCGAGAGATCTGGGGATCTCCTCCGGACTCGCTCTACCAGGACGCCGCCGCGTGGCTGGAGGCGATTCACCCCGACGACCGGCCCGTGGTCGAAAGGGCGTTGCCCGACCAGGTGCGGGGCGAGTACGACGTCGAGTACCGAGTGGTGCGCCCGGACGGCGAGATTCGGTGGATCGCGGATCGCGCGTTTCCGGTGCACGACGACGAGGGCGAGGTCGTCCGTGTCGTGGGTGTGGCCCGCGACGTGACGGAGCGAAAGAGGGCCGAGCAGGAGCGCGAGCTCCTGGAACGCCAGCTCCGCCAGGCTCAACGGCTCGAAGCCGTCGGGCGCCTGGCCGGCGGCATCGCCCACGACTTCAACAACCTGCTGACGGTCATACGCTCGCAGACCGACCTCATTCTGCTCGACCTATCCGAGGACAGCACGATCGTCGAAGAGCTCGAGGTGGTGCAGTCCGCGGCCGACCGGGCCGCGAAGGTCACCAGCCAGTTGCTGGCGTTCAGCCGTGAGCAGGTGCTCCGGCCACGTACGCTCGACCTCGGAGGGGTGGTGCGGGACATCACGGTCCTGCTGGAGCGGATCATCGGAGAAGACGTCCGCATGGTCCTGAAGCTGGACCAGTCGCTGCCGCCGATCCACGTCGACGCCGGGCAGCTCGAGCAGGCGGTCATGAACCTCGGCGTGAATGCACGCGATGCCATGCCGGAGGGCGGCACGCTCACGCTACAGACCTACCTGGCGGGGCCGCAGAGCCGAAACGGGCGTTCGGCCGAGGATGGGTCCGGGCTCGATGAGGCCTCCGAGCCCACGACCGCCCCCGGCCCGCATGTGGTGCTCGAGGTCTCGGACAGCGGCGCGGGCATGGACGCCGAGACGCGCCGCCGCATCTTCGAGCCGTTCTTCACGACCAAGCAGCGCGGAACGGGCACGGGACTCGGGCTGGCCATGGTATACGGGTTCGTGAAGCAGAGCGGAGGCTGGATCGACGTCGAGAGCGAGCCCGGCGAGGGGTCTCGCTTCCTGCTTTACTTCCCGGTCGCGGACGCGGTGGCCGAAGACGAACCGGACGCCGTGCCGGTGCCTCGCGCGCCGCGCACCGGTCGGGTCTTCCTCGTCGAAGACGACGACAGCGTGCGCCGCGTGGCCACCAAGATTCTCGAGCACTCGGGTCTCGAGGTGCACGCCTTCGAGAACGCCGAACGGCTGCTCGAGGCGCTCGCCGAAGGAGGGTCCGCCGACGTGCTCCTCACCGACCTGGGTTTGCCGGGCATGAGCGGCCGCGCGTTGGTCGATCGGGTTCGCGAGCTTCGCCCGGACATGGCCATGCTCGTGATGTCGGGGTACGCGGTCGGCTCACCCGGGAGCGTGGCCGATCTGCCGCCGGACATCCTGTTCGTGCAGAAGCCGTTCACGGGCGACGACCTGGTCGAGTCGATCCGCGCCGCGCTCGGCGAGAGCTGAGGTTGTCGCTCGTCGCCCTCCTAGCCGCGCTTCCGTGGCTCCTCGCGCCGCTCGTGCTCGCGGCGCTCGTTCGTCTGCCGAGGCCGCTGCCGGTGGTCGACGCCGAAGGCGGGCGCGGCGCCTCGCCACCGCTCGTGTCGGTGGTGATTCCCGCCCGCAACGAGGCGCACAACATCGAGACGGTGCTCCGCTCGGTGATCGCGTCGGAGGGCGTTCTCTTCGAGGTCCTCGTGGTCGACGACCGAAGCGATGACGGTACGGCGGAGCTCGCGCGTGGCGTGCCCCCCGGAGGTGCGCGCCGGGTCGAGGTGCTTTCGGGGGATCCCCTTCCGGACGGATGGTTCGGCAAGCCCTGGGCGTGTCACCAGGGCGCCCGGGAAGCGCGGGGCGAGGTGCTGCTCTTCACCGACGCCGACACCGTGCACGCGCCGGAGCTGATGGCACGGGCGTTGGCGGGGCTCGCCGAGGACGGCGCCGACGCGGTCACCGTCGCGGGCCGCCAGCTCATGGGCAGCTTCTGGGAGCGCGTGGTCCAGCCGCAGGTGTTCATGGGCATGCTGCTACGCTACCCGCGGCTGGCCGAGCCCCTGCCGGCCGCGCGATGGCGCGACGCGATCGCCAACGGGCAGTACATCATGATCCGGCGCGGCACGTACGACGCGATCGGCGGTCACGAGGCCGTGCGCGGCGAGGTCGCCGAAGACATGAAGCTCGCGCAGGCGCTGGTGCGGGCGGGCTCGCGGCTCTCGGTGCGTCGCGCCGAAGAAGCGTTCGCGACGCGCATGTATCGCTCGCTGGGCGAGCTGGTCGAGGGATGGTCGAAGAACCTCTTGTTGGGCGGCCTCGAGACGCTGCCGGTGGGGTGGGTGCGGGCGGTCGCGCCGGCGCTCGCGGTGGCGTCGGGGGTGGTGACCTGGCTGGTCCCCGTCGGCGTGATGGTGGCGGGGTGGGCGGGGCTCGTGGGTGAGGCTGCGCTGCTCTGGAGCCAGCTCGTCGTGGGCGTGAGCATCGCGTTCTGGGCCGCGATCTCGAAGCGGTTCGGTGCGTCGCCCCTGTATGGGCTCGCCTACCCGCTGGGCGCCGCCGTGCTGTG
>CBFGQV010000280.1:0-4292 GCA_965651045.1 uncultured bacterium | reverse complement strand
CCGCGACCGATCGAGACACCGACGATGTCGCGCAGCTGATCCGCGAGATGATCCGCCTCTACCTGGAGAACGCGAGCGCGCGGCTCGGCCAGATCGACGAGGGGCTCGCGCCGGACGGCGCGCTCGAGCGAACCCAGCAGGGTGCGCACTCGCTCAAGTCGAGCGCGCTCAACGTCGGCGCACGCAGGGTGAACCACTTCGCCGCGCAGATGGAGGCCCGGGCGGGCGAAGGCGACCGCAAGGGCTGTGAGGAACTGCGAGAGCCCCTGGGCTCCGCACTCGACGAGGCCCGTGAAGCACTGACCCGCATACGAGAGGACCACGCCCCGTGAAGCCCAGGATCGCCGTCGTCGAAGACAATCCGGACAACCGGCTCCTGGTCCAGGCGATCCTGGACGAGCGCTACGAGGTCTCCGAGTACGAGACCGGCACCGAGGCCGTCGAGGGTCTCGGCAAGGTACGTCCCGACCTCGTGCTCCTGGACATCTCGCTACCCGAGATGGACGGCACCGAGGTGCTCGCGTGGATTCGCGCGCAGCCCGATCTCGAGGGGCTGCCCGTGATCGCCCTGACCGCGCACGCCATGACCGGCGACCGGGAGCGCTACCTCGCCGCGGGGTTCAACGACTACGTCACGAAACCGATCGTCGACGAGGACGTGCTGCTCGGCGCCATCGACCGATGGCTGAAGGACGAGGCCTGACCGCCCCTACGGACGCTCCGGAACCGGCGGCGCCCCTCGGCGAGGACCACGCCCCGGCGACCGGGGCGATCCATGCCGCGCTGGCCGCGGTCCTGATCGCCGGGTCCTTCCTGCTTCCGGCGGCGGGGCAGTCGAGCGCGGCATGGCACAGCGGCGCCGAGATGGCGGCCATCGTGCTCGCCGCGACGCTCGGCGGGCTCGGCCTCGTTCGGTACTACTCGCGACGGCAGCGGGCGCTGCTCTACATCGGCACGGGATTCCTCGCCGCCGCCGCCCTCGACGCCGTTCACCTGCTGCTGGCGTCGGGCGTCTGGAGTCCGCGCGACCTGGAACTCGCCGCGCAGGTCGATCTGTCCGCCTGGTCCTGGATCCAGGGGCGGACCTTCCTGGCGCTGTTCCTCGCGGTGAGCGTACTCGCGCCGCGCCTGAACGATTCGGGCGCGGAGGTCCACGGTCGGAAGGGCGAGCGGTCGGTCTATTGGGTCGCTGCGGCGCTGACCGCCTTGATCGTGGCGTTCTTTACGCTGGCACCGCTCGCACCGGCGCTCCGACCGGACGCCTGGCTGGCCCGCCCCGCGGAGCTGCTGCCGGCGGCGCTCTTCGGCCTCGCCTACGCCGGCTACTACCGCCGAGGCCGGTGGCGCACGAACCCGTTCGAGCACTGGCTGCTGCTCTCGCTCCTGGTCGCGGCGGCACTCCACGCGCTCTACATGGCGCGGTCGGGACAGCTGGGCGATCCGTACTTCGACGCGGCGCACCTGCTCAAGGTCGCCAGCTATGGTACGGTCCTGGTCGGGCTCATGGTGAGCACCTTCCAGACCTTCCAGCGCGAGGGCCGCGTGCTCGCCGCCATGTCGCGTTCGAACGAGGCGCTCGAACGCGAGGTGCGGGTCCGGCGGCAGGCCGAGACCGTCCTGCAGCGGAGCGAAGAGCGCCTCCAGAACTTCCTCGACAACGCGCACGACCTGATTCTTTCGACCGCACCGGACGGCCGCGTGCTCTACGTCAACGCGGCGTGGACGCGTACGCTCGGCTACACGCAGGCCGACCTCGAAGGCGTCAGGCTTCCGGACCTCCTGCACCCCGAGTGCAGGGAACGGGTCATGGCCGCCTTCCGACACGTGCTCGCGGGCGAGGACATGCGCCGGCTCACCGCCGAGTTCGTGAGCCGAGACGGGCGCGTGGTGGTGTGTTCGGGCAGCGCCACCCGCCACACCGAAGACGGCGTTCCCGTGAGCACGCAGGCGATCTTCCGCGACGTCACCGAGCAACGGCGTGCCGAGCGGGAACTCGCGGCCTCGCGGGCCAACCTCGCGGCCCTCGTCGAGAACACGGGCGACGCCATCTGGTCGGTCGACACACGCCAGCGCCTGGTGACCTTCAACTCCGCCTTCGCGCTCGCCGTCGAGGCCCGCTCCGGTCGGGAACCCCGCGTCGGCGATCCCCCCGAAGCCGTGTTCGGGCAGGGGCAGGCGCGCTGGTACCGAGACCTCTACGACCGCGTGCTCCGAGGGGAGCGGTTCTCGGCGCTGCTCGAGGAGCGGCTCGAAGGCCAACAGCGGGTCGTCGAGATCTTCTGCAACCCGGTGCTCGAGGCCGCGGGCACGACGGGCGCGGTCATGTTCGGCAAGGACGTGACCCGGCGCCTGCAGGCCGAGGAAGCGCTCCGGGTCGCCAAGGAAGACGCCGAGCTCGCGAACCGCGCGAAGAGCCAGTTCCTGGCCAACATGAGCCACGAACTGCGCACCCCCCTGAACTCGGTGATCGGGTTCGCGAACATCCTTCTCAAGAACAAGAAGGAGAACCTGACCAAGCAGGACATGGGCTTCCTGGACCGGATCCTGGCCAACGGCCGGCACCTGCTCGCGCTCATCAACGAGGTGCTCGACCTGGCGAAGATCGAGGCCGGCCGCATGGAGCTCGAGCTCCGAACCACCGACCTCGCGGAGCTCATGCAAGAGACGGTCGACCAACTCGAAGGACAGGCGCGCGAGAAGCGCGTGACGCTCGTCGCCGACGTGCCCGAGGGCGCCGCGGCCATCGAGACCGATCCGCCGAAGCTCAAGCAGGTGGTCATCAACCTCGTCGGCAACGCGATGAAGTTCACCGAGGGCGGCCGGGTCACGGTCCGGGTCGAACTCGGGCTCGACGGACGCACCCCCGAGGCGATCGCGGTCGAGGACACGGGTATCGGCATTCCGCAGGACCGGCTGCAAGCGATCTTCGAGGCCTTCCAACAGGCGGACGGCGGCACGGCCCGCAAGTACGGAGGCACCGGACTCGGGCTCACGATTTCGCGCTCCATCTGCAACCTTCTCGGCTACGAGTTGACCGTGACCTCGGAGGTCGGGCGCGGATCGACCTTCACGATCCACCTCATCAAGGACGAGGTCGAGGTGGTGCCGCTCCCTCCGCGCCAGACCGCCCAGGTCGGGGCGTCCGGCGAAGAGCGGCAAGAGACGACTCACGGCCCCGAAGACGCGGAACCGGCCGCGCGCGGGGACCGAGCGAACGCCGAATCCGACCCGGACGTGCAGCCCGCGGCCGACGAAGAGCCTGAAGTCGAAGAGGAGCCCGACGAGATCGTCGGCCTCGACCGCACCGGCGGCGGCTCGGAGGTAATCGAAGCGCCCCCGTTCCCTCAGCGCCAGGGCGAGCGCGAGTTCCGCGTGCTCGTAATCGACGACGAGACCGATTCGCGGCTGCTCATGACGCACTACCTCCACGACCTGGGGTGCCGCGTGCTGCAGGCGTCGTCGGCGTCGGAGGGGCTCGCGCTCGCGCGAGAGCGCAGGCCGGACCTGATCACCCTCGACCTGATGATGCCCGGCATGAGCGGCTGGGACCTGCTCCGCACGCTCAAGCAGGACGACGAGCTTCGGGGGATTCCGGTGGTCGTCGTGAGCATCGTCGCGGCCGAGGGCCGGGGACGGCTGCTCGGCGCCGTCGACCTGCTCACCAAGCCGGTCGACCGGGAAGACCTGGTGCGCGTGCTGTGGCGGAACCTCGTGCGCCACGGGCCGGCTCGGGTGCTGGTGGTCGAAGACGATCCGGACGTGCGCGTCACGGTCTCCGAATACCTCAAAGACGCGGGGCTCGAGGTGCGCGCGGTGGCGAACGGCCAGGAAGCGCTCAAGGCGGTCGACGAAGAGGCCCCCGACGCGGTCGTGCTCGATCTCAAGATGCCCGTGATGGACGGCTTCACCTTTCTCGACAAGCTGCGCGAGACGCCCTACCACCAGGGACTGCCGGTCGTGGTGCTGACCGGGCGCGAGCTGACGAGCGACGACCGCAAGCGGCTGGGCGAGGTGGCTTCGTCGGTCGTCGAGAAGGGGGCCGAGGTCGAGGCGCGGCTCCGCGAAGTGCTCGGCACCTTTCTGCCCATCGGCGGCTCGTAGGCCGTCGAGGAAGGGCCCGCTCTCTGGCGCCGACCCTGACCTGTGACGCCCCCTGCACGACGACCGAGTCTTGAGGGAGTACGGCGCTGCTCGGGGTCGTTGGACGCCTTGTCGGGCCGGCACCTTTGCCCTTGTCAACGCTCGGCTCTGTTCGCGGGAAGTGTTGGAGGCCGGAATCACCATCGTCTTGC
>CBFGQV010000279.1:0-4305 GCA_965651045.1 uncultured bacterium | reverse complement strand
GCGGCGCCGGTGACGCTCGGCGCGGCCATGCTCGTGCCGTCCTGCCGGTCGAACTCGCTTCCGGGCATGGTCGAGAGAATGGACGAGCCGGGGGCGAAGAGGTCGACCCTGGTCGCTCCGTAGTTGGAGAAGCTGGCGGCGAGGCTGTCGACGGCCCAGTGAGCGGCGCCCACCGTGATCCAGTTCTCGGCGCGGCCACGGTCGGCGTACGCCGGTGACGGGAAGTTGGGTTCGACGTCGATATCGGCGCCGTCGTTTCCGGCAGCGTGAATCATCAGCACGCCGCGCTCGTCCGCGTAGCGCACGGCGGCGTCGACGAGTTCTTTCCGGGGCGAGTACGACTTCCCGAAGCTCATGTTGATGACGTGGGCGCCGTTGTCGACCGCGTACCGAATGGCGTTGGCCACATCCTTGTCTCGCTCGTCTCCGTCCGGCACCGCGCGCAGCGTCATGAGCCGCACGGGCGCCGCCACGCCGTCGATTCCGACCCCGTTGCCACGCACCGCGCCGATGATGCCCGCGACGTGGGTACCGTGGTCGGCGTCCGGGCCCATGACGTCGGCATTTCCGTAGGTGCGCTCCGACCCGTCGGCGAGGTCGTCGCCCACGATGCCGCGAGGGTCGTAGTCGGGGTCGAAGCCGTACCGGGACCGGCTGCGGTACGCCTCGACAGCGTCGGTCACGTCGTCGGGTGAGACGCCGAGATCGGAGAGCTGCAGGAAGATCTGACGGGCCTGGCGGAGTTGGGGCGTGCGCGGCACCAGCGCTCGTACCCGCTCCTCCGTCGGCTCGCCGCCCACGGCCTCTCGCAGCATCGGCACGATGATCTGGACCGTCTGGTCGACCTGCTCGAGCTGCCGGAGGTTCTGCTCGGTCTCCTGGCGCTCGGCGTCGTAGTCGGCCTCGATCTCGGCGCAGACATAGCCACTCGGAACCTGTCCTTCGCGACATGCGGCGTAGAGGCGCGTGACCTCGAGGGCCTCGTACTGGACGTTCTCGCCGTCGGTGCCCCCGATGAAGTTCCAGCCCCAACGGTCGTCCACGTAGCCGTTGCCATCGTCATCGACACCGTTGCCCGGCGTCTCGTCTTCGTTGACCCAGAGCACGTCGCGCAGATCGACGTGGGCGGTGTCGACGCCACCGTCGATGACCGCCACGACCACCGTGCGTCCGGGCGCGCGCCCCGCCAGAAGCTCGGTCCACGCCTTCGTCGCACTGGTGCCGGGCACGCGGTCGCGTTCCAGGTCGAGAAGCTGCCAGGCGTCGGGAGCCGCCGTGAGCGGTGCGGGCGTGGTCGGCCCGGCCTCCGGAGTGGGCGGCGGCTCGGCGTCGGCGCCGGTCGGCTCGACGACCGGAGCGGTCTCGGGGGGCGCCGCGGTGGCACAGGCGCCGACCAGGAAGAGAAGCGCGAAGAGTGAGCGTCGAGGGTTCATGGCCGAAGGTCCGTGGTGGCAGAGGAGGGGCGAACCACGTCCTACACGCAGGGGCGCCCGGAGGCTCCCTCGGGGTGGCCCGGTGCGATTGCGGAACCGTCGGGCACGTCCTAGCGTCTTGGCGGAAGCATTCTGACGGCTCGAAGGGGAGTGTCGTAATGAAGCGTAGGAAACTGGCGGTGCTGGCCGTGATGGTGACGCTGCCCCTGATCTCGGTGGGCTGTGCGCCCGAAGCGCCGAACGCGGCGGGCGGCGATGCGCCCGACCTCGACTACGTGCGCTACGAGCTCGACAACGGGCTCGAGGTAGTTCTGCATCAGGACCCTTCCGATCCGCTGGCCGCCGTCGCGATGACCTTCCACGTGGGTTCGGCCCGCGAGGTCGAGGGGCGTACCGGCTTCGCGCACATGTTCGAGCACCTCTTCTTCCTGGACTCCGAGAACCTCGGACCCGGCGGGCTCGACCGCCTCATGACCCGCATCGGGTCGTCGACCAACGGCTCCACCAACCGCGACCGCACCAACTACTTCGAGGTCGTGCCGATCGACGGGCTCGAGAAGGCGCTCTGGGCCGAGGCCGACAAGCTGGGCTTCTTCATCAACACCATGACCGAGTCGACGGTGGCGAAGGAGAAGCAGGTGGTGAAGAACGAGAAGCGGCAGGGCGTCGACAACCAACCTTACGGGCACTCCAGCTATGTCATCGATCGGGCGTTGTACCCCGAGGGGCATCCGTATCGGTGGCAGGTGATCGGCTCGCTCGACGACCTCGACGCCGCGACGCTCGAAGATGCGCAGGAGTTCCACCGCCTCTGGTACGGGCCGAACAACGCGACGCTGGTGGTCGCCGGCGACATCGACCTGGAGCAGACGCGCGCGTGGATCGAGAAGTATTTCGGCGAGATCCCTGCGCGTCCGACCCCCGAGGCGCCCGAGATTCCGGAGGTCGCGCTCGACGCACCGGTGCGCCTCTTTCACGAAGACAACTTCGCGCGCCTGCCGCAGCTTCAGATGGCGTGGCCGTCGGTGCCGATCTACCACGCCGACTCGTACGCGCTCGACGTGCTCGCGCGCCTTCTGACCGACGGGCGCTCGACCCCGTTCTACGACGTGCTCGTCGAAGAGGCCGAGGTCGCGCCGAACGTGAGCGCGTTCAACTCCACCGCCGAGCTGGGCGGTCGATTCACCCTGACGGTGCGCGCCTACGAGGGCATCTCCCTCGACTCCGTCCACGCGGCGATCGAAAGCGCTTTCAGCCGTTTCGAGGCCGACGGCGTTCGCCCGGAAGAGCTCGAACGGGTCAAGGCGGGCATCGAGACAGGCTTCTATGCCGGGCTCGGCTCGGCGCTCGGCAAGGCGTTCCAACTCGCCCAGTACGCGATCTTCGCCGACGACCCCGGATACCTCCGGACCGACCTCGAGCGGACCCTGGGGGTGACGGCCGGCGACGTCATGCGGGTCTACCGCGCCTACATCGCCGACCGGCCGTACGTCGCCGCGAGCTTCGTGCCGCGAGGCGCGCCCGAGCTCGCGCTCTCCGGATCCCAACGCGCCGAGGTGGTGGAGGAAGAGATCGTGCCGGGCGCCGAGGCGGAGTTCACGGTCGTGCGGGGCGAGGAGCGTACGCCCACAGGCGGCTTCGACCGGAGCGTCGAGCCACCCTTCGGTGATCCCCCCGCCCTACGCGCGCCCGCCGTGTGGACGGCCGAGCTGTCGAACGGCATCGCCGTCAAGGGCATCGCCGACGACGAGATTCCCCTGGTGCAGTTCGAACTCTCGGTGCGAGGTGGCCTGCTGCTCGAAGACCCCGAGAAGATCGGAGTCGCCGCGCTCCTCGCGGCGTCGATGACCGAGGGCACGGCCACGCGCACACCCGAGGAGCTCGAGCAGGCGATCGACCTGCTCGGTGCCTCGATCAATGTGTCGGCGGGCTCCGAGAGCGTCACGATTCGGGGGTCGAGCCTCGCCCGGAACTTCGACGCGACCATGGCGCTCGCCGCCGAGATCCTGCTCGAGCCGCGCTTCGACGAGGAGGCCTTCGAGATCGCGAAGCAGCGCACGATTGCGCAGCTCCGGCAGCGCGAGGGGAGCCCGGTGGGCATCGCCAGCGATGTCTACAGCGATCTCGTGTACGGAGACCACATTCTGGCCAACGGCACGCAGGGCACGCCCGAGTCGGTCGAGTCCATCACCCTCGACGACCTGAGGGCGTGGCACGCGGAGAACCTGCTGCCCGAACTCGCCGCGCTGCACGTCGTGGGTGACGTGTCGCCCGAGCGGGTGCAGGCGGCCGCGGCCCGCCTCGCGAGCGAGTGGGAGACGGGTCGGCCCGTGCCCGAGTTTCCGGCCCCGCCGCAGTGGGACCCCTCGCGCGCCGGTCTCTACTTCGTCGACATGCCGGGTGCGGTGCAGTCGGTGCTGCGCGTCGGCTACCTGGCGCTCGCCGAGACCGATCCGGACTTCTTCCCGGCCGAGGTCATGAACTTCCGGCTGGGGGGTGGGGGCTTCGCATCGGACCTCACCCAGGAGCTCCGCGAGGGCAAAGGCTACACGTACGGCATCGGGTCCGGCTTCTCGGGCTCGACCTGGCCGGGCCCCTTCACGATCTCGTCGAACGTGCGCGCCAATGTCACCTTCGAGTCGTTGGAGCTCATCAAGTCGATCGTCGAGAACCACGGCCCGGGCTTCGACGACCAGGATCTCGAAGCCACACGGAGCTTTCTGCTGCGCACCAATGCGCGAGCCTACGAGACGCTCGGCGCCAAGCTGGGGCTCCTGGGCGACATGACCGACTACGGCTTCGAGGCCGACTATCTGCTCGCACGTGAGCAGGTCGTGAGAGACATGAGCGTGGAGCGTGTGCGCGAGCTGGC
>CBFGQV010000278.1:0-4308 GCA_965651045.1 uncultured bacterium | reverse complement strand
TACTTCGACTGTTCGCGCAGCTCGCGGGGAATCTCGGGCGCCGCGCGGCGCCCCAGTGCGGTGTGATCAACCACGCGCCTGCTCGCTCCGCCTCGACCGGCGGCGCGGGAGGAAACCCGATCTCGACTGCGACGATCCGGCCGGCGTGCATGCGGCCCGGCTGGAGAACGGTTCCGAGCTTGGGCCACCCGAAGGCCACCGTCAGGTCGGCCCGCACGGCGTCACCTTCGACCGAGCCGTCGTTCGCGTCGACGCCCGACGGCACGTCGAGCGCGACGACCGGCGCCGAGGCCTGGTTCAGCGCTCGAATCAGGCGCGCCTCCGGCGCACGCGGTGCCCCGCGAAGTCCGGTGCCGAGCAGCCCGTCGATGAGCACCGCCGCCCCCGCGAGGGCGCGTTCGGTCTCGGTGGCCTCGGACGCCGACACCATCGGCAGGTCCCACCCGTGCGCAAGCGGGTCCGGCCATCGGCGCCCGCCAACCACCACGGCGCGGACCTCTCGCCCCCACGCCCGCAACGCCCGCAATGCCACGAGGGCGTCACCTCCGTTGTTGCCCCCGCCCACGAGGCCGACGACCTCGCCCTCGGGGAACTGCGCGTGAACGAGGTGGGCCGCCTGCCTGCCTGCCGATTCCATCAGCGCGGGCTCGGGCACCTCCAGCGCTCCGATCGCGTGGCGATCGAACGCGGCCGCCTCGTCGCCGGTGGGCAGCCACACCGGAGCGTCGTGCCGCGCGTACGGGCGGACGCCGCTCACGGCGTGAACCCTACTTGTAGCTCTGGCCGATCGTCCGGCCGAAGGAAATCTCTCCGTTGTCGATCCGGATGTTGAAGCCACACTCCGGGTTGGAGCAAACCCACGCCTTGTATCGGATCGGGGCCCCATCGCGCCCGTAATCCGAGAGGGGAAGCAGCGGCCCCTCCTTGCACTTCAGGCACTGGGGAAATCCGCGATCTTCCTCCATAGAAACCTCTCCCATCGGCGATGATACGGTGGTGTGGTCCTCGGGCGGTTCGCCTTCGCCCGCGGCGGTGGTCAGTGGGCGAGCCCCCAGGGGTACGCCCGTTCGAACGCTTCCTCGAAGTCGAAGAGTTCGCGAAAGTCCTCGCGGCGGTCCTCGTCCTGCTTTACCAGCACGCCACACTCGACGAGCGCGAAGACCACGTCGCCGACGTCTTCGGTCGAGTGCACGCCCCAGTGCTCGAGCACGGTCCGGGCCAACGGGCCGAACCGCTCGATCGCGAGGTTGCGCACACCGTTCGCCAACTCTTCGCCCGAAATGTGGCGCGGACGCTCGAGACCCTCGATCACCACCTGCAGGGCGGAGAGCACGAAGAGGTACGCCTTCGCATGGAAGCGCGGGTTGCGCTCCTGCAGGCGTCCCAGAATCTCGTCGGCGAACTGGACGTCGGTCATGCGGCCAAAGTTACGCCCTTCCGGGCAGGGCGCCAGCCCCGTCGGGAAGGACGGACCCCGGCGTCAGACCATGGCGTCGTCCATGAAGAGCGGAAACCCGGCCGCGAGCTCTTCGACCTCGGTCCGCGTGCGGGCGACGAGCGCGTCGTCGTGCGGAGCCGAGAGCACGCGGGCGACCCACTCGCCGATGCGGTGCATCTCCGCCTCTCCCATGCCGCGCGTCGTGAGCGCGGGCGTGCCGATGCGAAGGCCTGAGGTGACGAAGGGAGAGCGCGTCTCGCCCGGTACCGTGTTCTTGTTCATGGTGATGCCGGCGCGTTCGAGCGCCTCTTCGGCCACCTTTCCGGTGAGGTCCGGGTGGCTCGGCCGCAGGTCGACGAGCAGCAGGTGGTTGTCCGTGCCGCCGCTCACCAGCCGGAAGTCCCGCGCCAGCAGCGCGTCGCCGAGCGCGCGGGCGTTGGCCACGACCCGCTCGGCGTAGTCGTGGAAGCCCGGCTCGAGCGCCTCGCGAAAAGCGACCGCCTTGGCCGCGATCACGTGCATCAGGGGGCCGCCCTGAATGCCCGGAAACACCGCCTTGTCGATCGCCCGGGCGTGCTCTTCCCGAGCCAGTACGAGGCCCCCGCGCGGCCCGCGCAGCGTCTTGTGCGTGGTCGTGGTGACCACGTCGGCGTGCGGAACGGGCGACGGGTGGACCCCGGCGGCGACGAGGCCCGCGATATGCGCCATGTCGACCAGGAGCAGCGCCTCGACCTCGCGCGCGATCTCACCGAAGGCCTCGAAGTCGATCACCCGCGGATACGCGCTCGCGCCGGCGATGATCATGCGTGGCCGGTGTTCGCGGGCTCGCTCACGCACGAGGTCGTAGTCGATGCGTCCGTCGGATTCACGGACACCGTACGACGCGACGTCGAAGTAGCGGCCGCTGAAGTTCACGGGCGAGCCGTGCGTGAGGTGGCCGCCGTGGCTCAGGTCCATGCCCAGAATGCGATCGCCCGGCTCGAGGAACGCCAGGAACGCGGCCATGTTGGCCTGGGCACCGGAGTGCGGTTGTACGTTCGCGTGGTCCGCCCCGAAGAGGCGCATCGCCCGGTCACGCGCCAGGTTCTCGGCGACGTCGACGTGCTCGCAGCCACCGTAGTAGCGTCGGCCCGGCAGCCCCTCGGCGTACTTGTTCGTGAGCACCGTGCCCATCGCTTCGAGCACGGCGGACGACACGAAATTCTCGGACGCGATGAGCTCGAGTCCGGTCGACTGGCGGTGGGTCTCCGCCTCGACCACGGCGTGGATCTCGGGGTCGGCCGAGCGGAGCGCCTCGTACTCCATCGTCAGACCCAGCTCCGCTGGAGGTGTCGCACCCGCTCGATGCGATCTTCGGCCACCGCGTCGGCCGCAGCCGCCGTGGGAATCCCCCGATCGTCGGCCGCCTCGAAGATACGCAGCAGCGTGGTGAAGATCTCGCCGGCCTTCCGCTTGCTGCGCTCCGTGCTCCAGCCGTGGAGTTCACCGTAGACGTTGATCAGCCCGCCGGCGTTGATGACGTAGTCCGGCGCGTAGAGAATGCCGCGCTCGTGGCAGGCCTGGCCGTGTTCCGAGCGCTCGAGCTGGTTGTTCGCGCCGCCGGCGATGATGTCGACCTTGAAGGCGCCGAGGGTTTCGTCGTTGATGACCGCCCCGAGGGCGCAGGGCGCGAAGATGTCGGCGTCGACGGCGTAGATGGCGTCGGGCTCGACCGCGGTCGCGCTGAACTCGTCGACGACGCGCTGGACTCGCTCTCCGTCGATGTCGGTGACGGTGATGCGCGCGCCGACCTCGTCCAGGTACCGGCAGAGCCAGTAGCCCACATGGCCGATGCCCTGAACGGCGACGTGCTTGCCGTCGAGGTCGTCGCTGCCGTAGCGGAACTTCGCGGCGGCGCGTATGCCCATGAAGACGCCGTGGGCGGTCACCGGCGACGGGTCGCCCGAGCGCCCCTGTATGCCGACGACGTGCTGCGTTTCGGTGAGAATGTACTCCATGTCGTCGGGCGATGTGCCGACATCTTCGGCCGTGATGTAGCGTCCGCCGAGCGACTCGACGGCGCGGCCGTGCGCGCGGAAGATCATCTCCCGGTCGCGTACCCGGTTGTCGCCGATGATGACCGACTTCCCGCCCCCGAGGTTCAGTCCGGCGACCGAGGCCTTGTAGGTCATGCCGCGGGCCAGCCGGAGCGCGTCGACGATCGCTTCCTGGTCGGTGGCGTAGTTCCAGAAGCGCGTGCCGCCGAGCGCCGGACCGAGCGTGCTGTCGTGAATCGCGATGATGCCCTTGTAGCCGAGGGTCGGTTCGCTCCAGAACACGAGTTGCTCGTGCTCGTGCCTGCTCATCAACTCGAACATTTCCATCCGATCGGACTCCTCTCGGTTTGTACGCTTCGGTGGTTCGTTTCGCCGCGCGGCACCGCGCGCTTCAGCGGCCCCTGTGGGCCCGCAGAAGATCGCGGGCGATGACGACGCGCATGATCTCGTTCGTTCCTTCGTAGATTTCCGTGCCCTTCGCGTCTCGCATGAGCTTCTCTACCGGATAGTCCCGCATGTAGCCGTAGCCGCCGAAGATCTGCACGGCTTCGTCGGAGGCGAACATCGCCGCTTCGGTCGCCACCAGCTTGGCCTGCGCGGCGCGGGCGGCGAGCGACGGCGCCGCCGAATCGGGGGCGCGGGCCACCTCGAAGGTGAGCGCAGAGGCGGCCGCGAGTCGGCTCGCGCAGTCGGCGAGCTTCGCCTGAACCGCGCCGAACTCGGCGAGGGGCGAGCCGAACTGCTCGCGCTCGAGCGCATACCGGGTCGCGTGGTCGAGCGCCGCGCCGCCGATGCCCAGCGCCTGCGCGGCGATGCCCAGACGCCCGATCTGCA
>CBFGQV010000277.1:0-4317 GCA_965651045.1 uncultured bacterium | reverse complement strand
CGTGGTGCGGCACGTGCCGCGGCGGAACTACGACAACATCGGGGGCGCAGGCTCGATCTGGTCGAGCGTGCGTGACATGGCGCGGTGGATGCGCCTGCACCTCGGCGGCGGGGTCTTCGAAGGCGAACGGCTTCTGAGCCCGGAGGTCATGCGCGAGATGCACGCCGCGCAGACGGTCATGGCCGTCGACACGGTGACCGAACGCATGTTTCCGGAGACCAACCTGCAGGCCTACGCGCTCGGCTGGCGCGTACAGGATCATCACGGGCGGAAGCTCGTGCACCACTCGGGCAGCATCAACTACACCCGTACCCAGGTGAGCCTGCTGCCGGAAGAGGGACTCGGCGTCGTGGCGATCGCGAACCTGAGCAGCAGCAGCCTGCAGCTCGCGCTCACCCACCGTGTGATCGATGCATATCTCGGGCTGCCCGAGCGCGACTGGAGCGCCGAGTACCTGGAGCTCGCCACACGCGGAGACGACGACTCCGACGATTCGGTCCGCGAGCTCGAAGAAGCCCGCCTGGAAGGTACCTCACCCACCCTTCCGTTGGCCTCCTATGCGGGCACCTACGAGAGCGAACTGTTCGGTGAGCTGCGCCTTTCCGTCGCGGACGGCGGCCTCGTGCTCGACTACTCGCCCGAGTACACGGCCGACCTGGAGCACTGGCACGACGACGTGTTCCGGGCGGTCTGGCGTCGGCCGGGGGCGGGCCGCTCGTTCGTGACCTTCACGGTCGACCCGAGAGCCCGCGTGCCGTCGCTCGAACTCGCCGGCTACGGAACGTTCGAGCGCCGCCCCGGAGGGTGACCCCGGAAGCGGCGCTCGCGCGTGGTGTGCCCTGAACCGCCGCTTCGGACTCAGCCGATCGGAATGCGAATTCCGGCCGTCAGGTAGAGCGCGCGGTTCTTCGCCGACTCGTCGCCGCCATCCCCGCCGACATCGCGCAGGCCGACGTTGTAGAGCGCCTCGACCGTGCCGGTGACACCGCCGAGCGGGAAGGCGAGGCCCGCACCGAACATCGCGCCGAAGTCGAAAGATTCGGTGTCGACCTCGAAGTCGTCCTCGGCGCCGGTCTCGTCGCAGTCGATCTCGACGCTCGCTCCCTCACCTTCGACCACGAGGCTGCAGCCGCTCTCGAACGCGAGCGCGGGTCCTGCGAGCAGGTGGACCCCGAGCGAGCCCGTCGTCGGGAAGGCATAGCGGAAAAGGAGGGGCACCTCGAGGTAGTCGAGGTGGAGGCCCAGGCTGACCTCTTCGCCCTCGATGTCGTCGTTCAGCTCCGCGCCCTTCTGCGTGAAGCCCAGGCCGGGCTGAAAGGAGAGCCCTCCGCCGAGCGGTACGTCGAGGTACGCGGCGAGGTTGAAGCCCGAGCGCGAATCGAATGCGGGCTCGATGCCGTCGGAGTCGAGGCTGATGTCGCTGACGGTGACACCGACACGAACGCCGAGTTCCATCTGTGCCGACGCCCGCTCGGTGGGCGCGACCGCGACGAGGACTGCCGTGAACAGGAAAGCAGATACGATGCGCATGGGTCTTCCGTGCTGCTGACGAGTGCTGATCACCCGGTAGGTCGGGTCCGCGGCGTCGTTGCCGCGGACGTCGTCCGAAGCTCGTTCGAGGCGACGTTCAAGTAAGAAACCGAAGACCGACCTGCGCAAGGCCTGTGATTTTCGGCCCGGCCTTCAGCGGCTCGACCAGTGCACGTCACGAAGGCGCCACCCTTCGGCGGTGCGGACGAGTACGATGGTCTCGGCGCCGCGCGCGTCGATCTCGCGTTCGCCGATGCGTCCGACGGTACGCGTCGTCGCGCGGTAGAGCACGGCCCGGCCGCCCAGCGCTTCGATGGCCTCTTCCTCGATGGTGCGCGTCACCGCGGCCGAGAAGCGCGCGTCGGCCCCCAGGTGGTGCGCGCGGTACTCGTCGAGGGTTTCCGTGCCACCTGCTTCGTGCACCCGGACCTCGGGGTGCAGCCACGACACGGCCGCGGCCGTGTCTCCGGTGGCGAGCGCCCGATGGAAGGCGCGGACGGCCTCGAGGGCGTCGTCGAGCATCTCGGGGTGCATCTCGGCGTGCATGGCCCCGGGCCCGTCGCCGTGCATCGCGCCGCCCATGGCCCCGTGATCGCCGGCGTGGCCTTCTCCGGGCGCCGTGTCGGCCGCCGCGTGGTCGGCGTGGTCGGCGTGGGCCTCCTGGTCGCCCGGGTCGGTGTGCCCCTCGTGGCCTTCATGCCCACCCGCACCGGCGACACCCGTCGTCGGCGGCTCGGGCAGCCATTCGACCGCCGCCCCACCCTGCGCGTCGAGCCCGTGCGCGAGCGCCATGTCGATCCAGGCGTCGCGGGTGACCGACATCGTCACGTCGTCGCGGAACAGGTCGGCTTGCCGGTAGATCTCGGCCCGCTTCTCGCCGCGCGCCACCCGCTCGCTCGCCAGCACGTCGGAGATGACGTCGTGCATCATGTGCAGGTTGTCGAAGATCGCGGCGAATTCGGGATAACGCTCGGTGAAGCGCGGCGCCACGGCGGGCGTCATCGGCATCTCCGAGGGTAGCGACGCGGGCGCGCCCTCGACCATTTGCCAGAACCGCGCGAGCGCGCCCTGCATGGCCGCCTGCCGCGCCTCGGGTTGATCGTAGGCAAGGAGCGGCTCGTAGACGCCGACCTGCAGCCAGTGGTAGGCCCAGATGAGCCCGTTGAAGCGCGGGTAGCGCTCGCGAAACTCCATCGAGAAGGGCTGCTCGTCCATGATCGCCATGCCCTTCGGCGTCGTCGAGAACGCCAGGTCGCTCGCTCGGTAGTGCTCGAGCAGCTCCGCCATGGCGCGGTCGCGGGCCGCTTCGTCGAGGCTCCGGTCCGCCAGAATGTCATAGGTCTGCCGGTGCAGGACGTGCGCCCACTCGAACATCTCCTTTGCGAGCGGCACGAGGCGGGCGTACTCGGGCATGAACGACGCCTCGGGCATCGGAAGCCTCGGGGGATTCCTGAGCACGTCGCGCGTGAGCTTCTCGAAGGTCTCGTACTCGAGCAGCTCGACCGGCGCGTCGGGTCTCGCCCAGAGCGTCTCGTAGAGCACGCCGTGCCCGTAGTCGAAACCGTTGAAAAGCCGATCCGCGGCCGGGAACTCCGCCCGGAAGGTCCAGTTGTGCGAGGCGGGCAGGTAGAGCGGGTGGTAGACCCGCTCCTGGGCCTCCAGTGCGGTCCCGAGCGTCAGAGCGGCCAGGGCCGCGAGTGTCCACGAGCGAATCATCGCCGTTCTCCGGGCATCAGGCCCCGCACGCCGAACTCGCGGCTGAGGCCCACGGTGAGGGTCCATTCCTCGGCCGACACGGGGCCCGTCCAGCTCCGGCCCAGCCCGGCGTCGATCACCAGGGTCGGTGTGGCCTGGTAGCGAACGCCCACCGACGAGTGCACGGTCCGGTCGAGCGCCTCGTCGGAAGGCTGGTTCGCCCAGGTCTCGGCGAGGAGCAGCGTGTGGTGGAACGGCAGGACCCAATCGACGGCGAGCCCCAACCAGGCGTCGTCGTGGGCCTCGTCACCGAAGACCGCGGCGCCGTTGACGTGCAGGCGTACGGGGCCGCCGAGAGAGCGCGTCAGCAGTCCCTTGACCTCGACGCTCGAGTGTTGGCCGTCCCGCGCCGGAAGGTGCCCGCTCACGCGCAGGCCGGCCGCCGGCAGGCGGCGCCCCTCGACCCAGAGGTTCAGGAGCGCCGATACGTCGACCTCCGACACCCCCGTGCGGGTGCGGCCGTCGGCGCGCACCACGTCGTAGCCCCAGCCGGCCGACACCTCGAGCCCGGGCACGAGCCCGTGCTTGAGCTCGACCGAGGGTGTGTAGGCGAGATCGCCGGCGCGCCCCTGCGCCAAGCCGAGCGGGGCGAACTGGAACTCGAAGGCATGCCGCTTGGCCGAGAACGCATCTTCGACCCGAAGGGGGCGGTACTTGTCCAGCCCGTAGAAGTCGGTCTGGGCACGGGCCGCGAGGGGCGTGAGGCACGCGAGTGCGAGCCCGGCGAACGAAATGAAGGAGGGAATTCGCATGCAGAAGTCTCGCACGCGTCGCGTGAAGGCCGCGTGAAGCCTTCGTTAAGCTTCCTTCACGGAGTCCCCTGCCCATCGGTGATCCGGATCGCGGTGCGCCCGAACCAGCGCCCCGCCGCCGTCCTGAGAATCACTTCGTAGCGGCCGGGCTCGAGGGGCGCGGCCTGTTCGGTGAGCGCGTCCCACACGCGGAACGCCGACTCGTGGGCGGTGATCTCGACGGCTCGCCCGGTCCGCACGGTGACGCCGTCGTGGCGCCACTCGAACTGCACGGTGGTGG
>CBFGQV010000276.1:0-4321 GCA_965651045.1 uncultured bacterium | reverse complement strand
GGAGCCCGCCGTCGCCACCGAGCTCGAGCGGCGGGACGTGCTCGCCGGGCGGCAGGTGCGCGTCGCGGGGCGCGAAGGCGTCGCCGCAGGCGTGGACGCCCGCGGTCGCCTGCTGATCGAGACCGCGCCCGGCGAGGTGCGCCCGGTGGTGGCCGGGCATGTCGACCTGTTGGAGCGGGTGGGCTGAGCGCCCGCCCCCGAACGCGACCCGGAGGAGACCCGTGCAACTCGTCGTCGATGTGGGAAACACCGAGACCGTGGTGGGTGTCGTCGACGACGCCCGGAAGCTGCGCACGCACTGGCGCCTCTCCAGCCAGGTGCCTCGCACGGCCGACGAATTCCGGCACCTGCTGCGCGGGCTGCTCCGCGAGGCGGGCTACGAGCGTACGGCGCTTCGTCGGGCCGTGCTCGGATCGGTCGTACCCTCGGTCAGCGAAGCACTCACCCGCGCACTCTCCGAACTGGTGCGGGACGGCGCGGTGATCGTCGTGACCCCCGACTCCGCGCTGCCCATACGGCTCGACGTCGACGAGCCCCGGACGGTCGGGGCCGACCGCATCGTCAACACCCTCGCCGCACGCGAGCTCTTCGGACGCGACACCGTGGCCGTCGACCTCGGCACCGCGAC
Source organism: uncultured bacterium (assembly GCA_965651045.1). Lineage (GTDB taxonomy): Bacteria > Gemmatimonadota > Gemmatimonadetes > Longimicrobiales > Gaopeijiaceae > Gaopeijia. The sequence goes on along the minus strand of CBFGQV010000276.1, from coordinate 3,693 downwards.
CACCTTCGACTGCATCACCGCCGACGGGGTCTTCGTGGGGGGCGTGATCGCGCCCGGCGTCTCGTCGGGCCTCGAGTGGCTGGGGCGGCGCGCCGCCAAGCTGCCGCGCGTCGAATTCACCGCGCCCGGGCGGGTCATCGGACGACACACGGAAGCCTGCATCCAGAGCGGTATCTTCTATTCGGTGGTCGACGCGGTCGACGGCGTCGTCCGTCGCATTCTCGCCGAGTGGGCGCGCGACGACGTGCTCGTGGTCGCCACCGGCGGGTACGCCCAGCTCGTCGGGCCGCACGCGGTGACGGTCGAGCGGGTGGAGCCCTTCCTGACGCTCTACGGACTCGCGCTCGCGGGCGAAGTCCTGGCGTCGTCCTGAGCCGCGTCAGGACCGCTCGAGCCGGCCCCGGTACCAGCGCACCCAGCGCTGGCTCCAGCCGAAGGCGCGCGCCCCGCGCACGATGCGTCGGACCGCGTCGCGGCCGATCTTGGTTTCCTCGACGAACACCTGGGGGTTCTCGCGGCTGATGGCGAGGGTGCGGACGGCGAACAGGAAGGGCAGCAGGCAGAAGAGGCGCACGCCGTGTGCTCGCCGTGGGATTTCCGCGACGTACGCCTCCGCCGCGTCGAGGTGACGCGACGCCTTGTCGACGAGCCGGTCGAGCAGCGCCCGCTCCGCGTCGCCCTGCGGATCGGGGTCGGCCAGGATGTCACCGAGCGGCCGCGCGCCCGCGGGAAGGTACGAGCGCGGCACGTAGATCCACCCGCGTTGCCAATCGCTGTGAAGTCCCCGCACGACGTTGATCGTCTGAAGTCCGAGTCCGAACTCGCGTCCGAGCGACATCATGCGGTCCTGGTTCCGCCGCACGCGGGGCAGGGCATCGGCGAAGAGTTCCGTGAGCAGCCAACCCACGCGCCCGGCCACCTCGTGCATGTAGTCGTCGAGCGCGGCCTCGTCCGGGAAATCCGCCCCTCGCAGCGCCCAGCGGGCCATGCCGAGCGTCGAATCGCGCGTGTGCCGAACCACGACCTCGCGGGCGAAGGGCCGGAGTGAGGCGAGCGCCTCGTGCACCCGTTCCGCGTGGCGTGCCACGAGTGCGTCGGGCGAGCGGTCGGGCACGGCCCCCAGCTCCGCCTGGAACGCGCCCGCCGACAGACCGCCCGCGAGCGCGTCCGACCATGCCGTGAGCAGGACGGCCTTCCGCTCCGGCGACATGGACGCGTTGTCTTCGAGGTAGTCCGACACGCGGAGCACCAGGTACGCCACCTCGATCTCCGTCCGAAGGGGCTCGGGCAGGAGGTCGATGCCGAGCGCGAAGGTGCGGCTGGCGGCGTGCAGAAGCTGGTTCAGCGAGGGAGCGTCCGGCATGACGACGAAGGTAATCCGGACTCCCCGGCGGGGGCACCCCTGCGACGCCCGGCAGGCCCCGCCCCGACACCCCGGCGACCCCGCGGATCGCTTGACAGGGCAGGGGATTCGGCTATCATAGGTGTTGGTTGTTAGCACTCACGACACGCGAGTGCTAACACGATTCGTTCAACCCCAACCAGGAGGCAGGTCACATGGCTACTTCGGCCGCCACCAAGATCCAGCCCCTCGCCGACCGCGTCGTGGTCAAGGCGCTCGACGAAGCCGAGCAGATGCGCGGCGGGCTCTACATTCCGGACACCGCCAAGGAGAAGCCCCAGCAGGGCGAGATCGTCGCCGTGGGCCCCGGCAAGCTCTCCGACGACGGCACCCGCCTGGCTCCGGAGGTCGAGGTGGGCAACAAGGTGCTCTACGGCAAGTACAGCGGCACCGAGGTCACCGTCGACGGTGAGGAGTTCCTGATCCTGCGCGAGTCCGACGTTCTCGCGGTGATCAAGTAAGACGACGACCCGTCCGCATTCGACGCATCTCTGACGAAGCAACCTCAGGAGAGACAACATGGCTGCCAAGGAACTCGATTTCGACATCGAGGCCCGCACCCGGCTCAAGGCCGGCGTGGACAAGCTCGCGCGGGCCGTGAAGGTGACGCTCGGCCCCAAGGGCCGGAACGTGGTGCTCGACCGCAAGTTCGGTTCTCCGACCGTGACCAAGGACGGTGTGTCCGTGGCGAAGGAGATCGAGCTCGAAGATCCGGTCGAGAACATGGGCGCGCAGATGGTGAAGGAGGTCGCCACGAAGACCAGCGACCTCGCCGGTGACGGCACCACCACCGCGACCGTGCTCGCGCAGGCGATTTTCGGCGAGGGCCTCAAGAACGTGACGGCCGGCGCCAACCCGATGGGCATCAAGCGCGGCATCGACAAGGCCGTCGAGCGGGTCGTCGAGGAGCTCAAATCGATCTCGTCGTCGACCAAGGGCAAGAAGGAGATCGCCCAGGTCGGCTCGATCTCGGCCAACAACGACACCGAGATCGGTGACCTGATCGCCGACGCGATGGAGAAGGTCGGCAAGGACGGCGTGATCACGGTCGAAGAGGCGCGTGGTCTCGAGACCACCCTCGAGACGGTCGAGGGCATGCAGTTCGATCGCGGCTACCTTTCGCCGTACTTCGTAACCGACCCCGAGCGCATGGAGGCCGTGCTCGAAGACCCGATGATCCTCATCCACGACAAGAAGGTGTCGTCGATGAAGGACCTGCTGCCGATCCTCGAGAAGGTCGCGCAGATGGGCAAGCCGCTCCTGATCATCGCCGAGGACGTCGAGGGCGAGGCGCTCGCGACGCTGGTGGTGAACAAGCTGCGCGGCACCCTCAAGGTGTGCGCTGTGAAGGCGCCCGGCTTCGGCGATCGCCGCAAGGCCATGCTCCAGGACATCGCGGTCCTGACGGGCGGCCAGGTGATCTCGGAAGAGGTCGGCTTCAAGCTCGAGAACGCGGTCGTGAGCGACCTCGGCCAGGCGAAGCGCGTCGTGATCGACAAGGACAACACCACGATCGTCGACGGCGCGGGTGACGCCGACAAGATCAAGGGCCGGATCGAAGAGATTCGCGTCTCGATCGACAAGAGCACCTCGGACTACGACCGCGAGAAGCTGCAGGAGCGCCTGGCGAAGCTCTCCGGCGGCGTGGCCGTCATCAACGTCGGCGCCGCGACCGAGACCGAGATGAAGGAGAAGAAGGCCCGCGTCGAGGACGCGCTGCACGCGACCCGTGCGGCCGTCGAAGAGGGCATCGTGCCCGGCGGCGGCGTGGCGCTCCTCCGTGCCCAGGCGGCGCTCGGTGGCTTCAAGGTCGAGCGCGAGGACGAGCAGATCGGCGTCGATATCCTGCGCCGCGCGCTCGAGTTCCCGATCCGGCAGATCGCGACCAACGCGGGCGCCGAGGGCTCGATCGTGGTCGAGAAGGTGCGCGAGTCGAAGGACGCGAACTTCGGCTACAACGCCCTGACGGGCGAGTACGAGGACCTGGTCGAGGCCGGTGTGATCGACCCGACCAAGGTGGTCCGCACGGCGCTGCAGAACGCCGCGTCGATCGCCGGTCTCCTGCTCACGACCGAGGCCGTGGTCGTCGAGCGCCCGGAGCCCGAGTCGGCCGGTGGCGCCGGCGGCGGCATGCCCGGCGGCATGGGCGGCATGTACTGAGCCCGAGCCGGCTTGAAGAAGGAGCCGAGGTCGCTTCGGCGACGTCGGTGCGAAGCGCGGAGCCCGGTCCCCCGAGTGGGGGCCGGGCTTCGTCGCGTTCCAGGGAGGGGATCGACCCGGGCCTCCGGCGC
>CBFGQV010000275.1:0-4324 GCA_965651045.1 uncultured bacterium | reverse complement strand
TCGAGAAGCCGTGGAGCCTCGAAGGCGCGGAGCCGACCTGCCCCGCGCTCAGCCGTCGCCGCGTTCCGGCCCGCCCAGCGCGAGTCCGATGGTCTCGATGCCCGCCGCCGACACGTCGCGAACCGTAAGCCGCACGTCACCCAGGTCCACCGCGTCGCCGACCCGCGGCCCGCGGCCTCCGAGGTGATCGCATACGAGCCGCTCGAGGGTGCAGTCGGGCGCCGCGTCGACTGTGATGCCGTAGAACTCGGTGAGCTCCTGAACGCGCATGCGGGGCGAGAGCGGAAACTCCACCGCCGGCAGGGGGATCTCCGTGCGGTCGCCCGGGGCGAACACGCGATCGACCAGCGCGCGGATCTCGGGATTCAGCACGACGAACACGTGGTCGCCGGCTTCAAGGCGGGTGCTACCCCGGGGCGGAATGATCGCCTGCTCACGAGTGATCATCGCGACGACAGCACCCTCGGGCAGCGACAGCTCACGGATCAGGCGGCCGGTCGCACGGCAATCGTCGATCACCGTGTAGTCGACGATGTCGCCCGAGATATGTTTGAGCGAGGTGATCTCGAGCGAAACGGCCGGCTCGGCCTGTGCGGCTTCCTGGAGCCCCAGGCGGGCGGCGACCCAGGGAAGCGTCCAGCCCTGCGTGATCGCCGACACCAGCACCACGAAGAAGACGACGTCGAAGAGCAGGCGCCCCTCCGGCAGCCCGGCCAGCAGGGGGTACGTCGCGAGAATGATGGGCACCGCGCCGCGGAGGCCCACCCACGACACCAGCGTGGTCTCGCGCCATCCGAAGCGGAACCATGGCAACAGGAGCGCCACCGTCACCGGCCGCGCCACAAAGATCAGCACCGCCGCAATCAGCAGCCCTTCCGCCGCGACGTCGAGCAGGCGCGACGGGAAACTCAACAGCCCGAGCATCGTGAACATCACGATCTGGCCGAGCCACGCCATGCCGTCGGTGAAGAGGAAGATGCCGCGCTGGAAGACGATGCGGCTGTTGCCCATCACGATGCCGGCGAGGTAGACCGCCAGAAAGCCGCTGCCACCCAGTACGCTCGCGAGCCCGAAGGCGAGGAAGCCGAAGGCCGCCGCCAGCACCGGATAGAGGCCCGCGGCGTCGAGGTTGATGCGGCTGTTCGCGGCGGCGCCGAAGCGGCCGACCAGCAGTCCGACCGCCGTGCCCACGCTCATCTGGAGCGCGAAGAGTCCCAGGAGCGCCAGCCCCGGCTCCCGACCCGCCACCAGCAGTTCCAGCAGACCGACGGTCAGGAAGACCGCCATCGGATCGTTGGCGCCGCTCTCCACCTCGAGCGTCGCGCCCAGGCGTTCGGACAGGCGCGCGCCCCGGCCCCTCAGCACCGAGAACACGGCCGCCGCATCGGTCGACCCGACGATGCACCCGAGCAGCACGCCCACGAGCGGAGGCACGCCGAGGATCCAGGCCGCGGCGAGGCCGGTCACGGCGGAGGTGAGCGCCACTCCGGCGGTCGCGAGCGCAGCCGCCGGTTTCCAGGCCAGTCGCAGCGACCCGGCCGAGGTGCGCAGTCCGCCGTCGAAGAGAATCAGCACGAGCGCCACCGTGCCGATGCCGTTCGCGAGCACATAGTCCTCGAAGGCGATGCCGCCGAGGCCTTCCGAGCCCGCCAGCATGCCGAGCCCGATGAAAATGACGAGCGCGGGCAGGCCGAGACGCGCGGAGAACTTGCTCGACGCCACGCCGACCAGAATCAGGAGCGCGATGCCGAGAATCACGCCCTGCAGCGCGAGCACGACGCCCAGGCCGCTCATCGACGTCTACCGCGTGGGGGGTGCGGCGCGCGCGGGCTCAGCCCCACATCGCAGCCACTTCGCGCGTGAAGCTCGCGAAGTCGCGTGGCTCCTGGCCGAGAATCTCGCGGGTGGCAGCGAGGTCGTCGTCCGTGCCCGCGAAGTCGCCCGCCAGGAACATCTCGTACATGATGCGGAAGTCGTAGACCATCCAGGCGGGCATCGCCGCGCGGGACTGCTGCTCCCAGGCCGCGAGGTCGTGGCCGCCGTAGCGAATCTCACGGCCCAGAGCCTCTGACCAGGCGCGCGCGCACGCCTCACCCGTCAGCACCTCGGGGCCCACGATCGGCACCGCCCGGCCGTCGAAGCGGTCGTCGGTGAGGGCGTTCGCGGCCGCGAGCGCGATGTCCCGGACGTCGACCCTGGAGATCCCCACATCGCCGATCGGTTGCGGGTAGAGGCCGTACTGGAGAATGACGTCTTTCAGCCAGAAATCGTTCTGGAAGAAGTTGTTCGGCTGCAGGAAGACGAAGGGGATTCCCGACGCGCGTATGGCACGCTCGATGGCGATCTTCGAGGCGAAGTGCGGAATGTGCGGCCCGCTCTCGGGGTTCTGGACCGACAGGTAGACGATTCTGGCGACGCCGACGCGCTTCGCCTCTTCGAGCGCCGAGAGCCCCTCGTGCAGCTCGGTCATGGCGACCGGGTTCAGGAGGAACAGGCGATCCGTGCCCTCGAACACGCCGTCGAAGGTGAGCGGGTCGGTCAGGTCCAGGGTGACGCCCTCGACGCCGTCGGGCAGGTCACGCGCGCGTTCGGCGGAGCGAGTGGCGACCCGCACGCCCTCGACGCCGCGCGCGAGCAGTTCCTGAACGACCGCGCTTCCGACGGTTCCGGTACCACCGATGACGAGTGTATTCATGGGATCGCTCCGTGTGCGGGGCAGCAGGTCAGGTAGGCGCGTCGACTACATAGGCACGCGCCAGCAGTCGGCGCAACGTGTCGGCGATGGCGTGGGCCGCATTCCAGATCGATTCGGCCTCGATGGCGTCGATCGGCGCGAAATGCCCTCCGGTCGAGACGTTCGAGTTGAAGACGCCGAGCGCCCCGACCGAGCCCGGTGGAAGGTGCTCGGGCAGGGGCTTCCCCGCCTCCCGACGCAGCGCGAACACGGGCGCGACGCCGAGCGGCGTGACGATCATCTCGCACCGCACGTCGTAGATGCGGCGCCCGGGTAGGATCCTGGAACAGACGAACGGCTGGAAGAGCCCGGGCGGCTCGCCCGAGGCGCGGTCGATCTCGCGCGCCAGTTCGACCGCGTGTGCCTCGGACTCGGCCCGTAGAAAGTGAACACCCTCGCCTTTGCCCATGTCGGGGTACTTGTAGACCAGGTTGGGTAGGCCGGCGTGTGTGGCGGTACCGTCGAGGTCCGGGTCCCGAGACATCTCGGGCACACGAACCCGAGACTCGCCCGTCGCGTGAAGCATCGATGCCATGCCGCGAACGAACGGTTCCTTGTCGGCGATGATGCGATCGGGCCCCAGCGGCAGGGCGCTCCGGCGCAGAATGAGCGTGTCGGCCGGCGGGCGCAGATCTGCGTGCGCGTACCGGCCCGAGGTGTGGGCGGGGGCCGCGCGGGCACCCGAGCCCGCCACCTGCCAGCTCTCGAAGATGCGAAAGTTCATGCCCGCCTGAGCCGTGGCGCGACCCAGCTCGTCGAAGAGCCAGGGGCGGGCCGGTGCGTGGTCCTGCTCGACCCACCACACATGTCGAGCGTCCATCGACCGCGCGATCTCCAGCAGCGCGGGCACCGCCGGCTCGGGGTTCAACTGTTCGCGACGGACCTCGGCGAACGAGGTGTTCAGGTTCGCTTCGACGCACCACACGTCGTCTTCCGCGGGAATCAGGTCGAAGCCGATGAGATGCCCGGACAGTACGTTGCGTCGCGGGTCGTGGAAGAAGGTTTTCGCGCGCGGATCGACGGGCACCGAGTCGGCCCAGTCACCCTCGAGCCAGCAAGGCGAAAGGCCGAGGGAGGCGAGGAGGTCGAACAGGTGAGGTTGCCGTGCGGTTTGCCAACGGCGAGCTCGCCGCGCAAGAACGCGCCGCTCACGTCGGCGCCAAGGCGCCGACCACCCGTGGACCACGACCTTCCGCGCGAGGCGGGCAGCCAGGGGCGCGGGGCCCGCGAGCGCGGCGCCGAGGCGGGCCGAGCCGTGAATCGCACGCGGCCAGAGCGGGCCCCTCGGGTACCAGTCCATGCGTGCGCGGATTTCGCGAGCCAGCGCGCGCCGGATCGCCTCACGGGTGGCGTCAGGCAGTTCCGACCACGGACCCAGGATCGCCGCGGGATGGTCGGGCATGGGTCCGTCAGCGCGCACCTGCGCCGTCCAGGCCCGAAGCGCTTCGACGTGCCCGGCGGCGAATCGGCTTTCGGCGTCGAGGACGATGCGCGGCGCTTGCGACATCACACGCTTCCCGGTCGGGCTTCGGCCGGCCCGGTCACGAACGACGACGAGAGTGCCACACGAAGCGCGTCGCCGGTGGCCAT
>CBFGQV010000274.1:0-4341 GCA_965651045.1 uncultured bacterium | reverse complement strand
ATCCCCCTGGGATCAGCCTGGGATCACCCACCGTGCTGCTCCACGTACTCGACCCCCTTCGCTCCGAAGTCTGCTATTGTCACGTATAACGGTATACGTTATGTTTCTTTCATGATCCAGTCACTCAGGGTCCCGCCCGGCAACCGACTCGAGGCCTTGAAGGCGGACAGACGGGGGCAATACAGCATCCGAATCAACGATCAGTTTCGGATCTGCTTCCGATGGACCGACGCCGGTCCGTCCGACGTCGAAATCGTCGATTACCACAGATGAGGGACTAGAACCGATGCTTCCGAAGAACCGGCCACCGACGCACCCCGGAGAGATGCTCCTCGAGGAGTTCCTCAAGCCTCTGGGTATGACCCAGTCGGAGCTCGCCAAGCTCATTCACGTCTCCTTTCCGCGCGTCAACGAGATCGTCAACGGCCGCCGAGGCGTCACCCCCGACACTGCCCTTCGACTCTCGAAGCTGTTCGGCACGACTCCCGAGTTCTGGTTGAACGGCCAGCGCAACTGGGACCTCTGGCACGCCATCCACTCCGACGCCGCCAAAGACATTTCGACCATCCAAACGCTCGTCAGCTAGCTGTAGCAACCAGACAAGGCCATTCGCGCCGTGCTCGACGCGGTGAAGTAGCCTTCAGCACGTCATGACATACGTATTGACGCCCTCCCGCCCGATGGCCATCTTGGACCGATGTCCACCAAGTCCGAACACCTGCAGATCCGGCTTACGCCGTCCCAGAAGGCGACGCTCAAGCGGCGGGCCAGCGCGGCGGGCACCGACATGTCGAGCTACGTTCTCGCGCGTGCGCTCCCCGAGCGAGGGCGTCGGTTCGCCGAGCTGCTCGACCTTCTCCGTGACGCCTCCGAAGCCGGCCACAGCTACCTCCTGGCCGAGCTCAACGACTTCCTGACGGGGCTCGCGCCGGTCGAGCTTCCGAACGCCGTCGGGCAGGCGGACGTCGTCGATCTCTCGCCCTTCCTGGCGAACTATGTGGCGGCCATGGTCGAGCAGGCGTGTCACCAGAAGGGGGTTGCGTCACCGGCCTGGACACGCGAGGTGGAGCCGCTCCCCGGGCCCTGGTTCGCGGCGCCGTTCCCGAGCCTCCGACCCCACCTTCTCCAGACGTCACCCGTCCCGTTCAAGCGGCGGAATCTCTTCGTCGACGCGTCCGTGGGGTCCCGTGTCTGAGGCCGCGCGACTGACCCGCGACGACATTCTCCGCCTGTTCGAGCTGCTGAACGCCGAGCTCGCTCTGGACGCGACGGAAGGCGAACTCTACTTGGTCGGTGGCGCCGTCATGTGCCTCGCACTGGGCGCCCGGCCGGCCACCCGGGACGTGGACGCCCTCTTCCGGCCGACCGCGTCGATCCGGAGCGCCGCGGCGCGCGTGGCCACCCGGGCCGACGTCCCGGAAAGCTGGTTGAATGACGCGGTGAAGGGCTTTCTGAGTCCGCGAGGAGAATTCGATGCCTACCTCGAGCTTTCGAATCTCCGCGTCTTCACGGCCCGTCCCGAGTATCTGCTCGCGATGAAGTGCGCCTCGATGCGGCTCGGCGCCGAGTTCCACGATCTGGACGATGTGCGCTACCTGCTCAGGCACCTCGACGTTCGCTCGGCATCCGATGCGCTCGAGATCGTGCTGCGGTATTTCGACGAGGGCCAGCTCGCGCCGAAGACCCGGCTCGCTCTCGAGGAGATCTTGCCTGAGTGAGCACCGCCCCCATTGGCGCCCCGCCCCTCCGCCGCGCAGATTGGCGCGATGCAGACCACCGCCTTGCTCCGCGCCGCGCTGGCCGATCGCTACGAGCTGCTCGACCTGCTCGGCGAGGGGGCCATGGCCACCGTGTACCGGGCTCACGACCGCCGCCACGGGCGCGAGATCGCGCTCAAGGTGCTCCGGCCCGAGCTGGCGGCGTCGCTCGGTCGCGAGCGCTTCACCCTGGAGATCCAGCTCGCGGCGCGCCTCACGCACCCGCACATCTTGCCGCTCTACGATTCGGGCGAGGCGGACGGGTTTCTCTATTTCGTGATGCCCGTCATGCGGGGGCCCACGCTTCGCGAGCGCCTCGACCGCGACCGAAGGTTGCCCGTGGCCGACGCGCTCCGCATCGCCGCCGAGGTGGCCGACGCCCTGGACTACGCGCATCGGCAGGACGTGGTGCACCGCGACATCAAGCCCGAGAACATTCTCCTGCACGAAGGGCACGCGATGGTCGCGGATTTCGGGGTCGGCAAGGCACTGGCGGCGGCCGGCGCCACGTCGGCGGGCATGACCCGCGTCGGGATGACGGTGGGCACACCGGCCTACCTGAGCCCGGAGCAGGCGGCGGGCGACGAAGTCGATGGGCGGAGCGACCTCTTCGCGCTCGGCTGCGTGCTGTACGAGATGCTCACGGGCCAGGTGGCCTTCGACGGGGCCACGCTCCAGGCGGTGATCGCCAAACGCTTCGTTCATACGCCGCCCTCGGTGCAGGCGACCCGCGCGGAGATCCCCCGAGCCGTGGGTGAGGCCGTCGCGCGGCTGCTCGCGAAGGAGCCCGGGGGCCGCTTCGCCACCGGGGCCGAGGTGGTGGCGGCGCTCCGCGGCGGATCGTGGACGTCGAACCCCCTCGTCGCCGAGCCCGGCACCCCCGACGGGCCCCCGGCCAAGTCGATCGCCGTGCTGCCGTTCGCCAACGTGGGCGGCGACGCCGAGAACGCGTTCCTTTCCGACGGGCTCAGCGAAGAGATTATCACGGACCTGGCCAGCGTTCAGGCGCTCCGCGTGACGTCGCGCACCTCGGCCCAGCAGCTTCGTGATTCGACGGGGGATATGCGCGAGGTCGGGCGTCGGCTCGGGGTGCGCTACGCGGTGACCGGCGGGGTGCGACGGGCCGGCGATTCGCTCCGCATCACGGCGCAGCTCGTCGACACGACCACCGACGAGCAGATCTGGGCGGAGCGCTTCACGGGTACCATGGCCGACGTGTTCGACCTGCAGGAGCGCGTGTCACGCGCCATCGTGCGGGCGCTCGAGGTCAAGCTCACGCGCAGCGAAGAAGCGCGCCTGGCCGAGCGCCCGCTCCAGAGTCCCATGGCGTACGAGTTCTACCTCAAGGCCCTGACGCTGGTGCGCCGCTACGGGGCCTCGATGGAGCACGTGCTCGAGCTGCTGGACCGTGCCGAGGCGATCGAAGGACCGGCCATTCCCCTGAGGGCGCTCCGGGCGTACGTCGACGTCATGCAGATGCGCGCGGGCATGGCCACCGGCCCCGAGCATCTGGACCGCGCCGAGGCCGAGGCCCACCGCATCGTGCGCGACGCACCGCAGGCGTCGCACGGCTACGCGCTGCTCGGCTTCATCGCCTACGAGCGCGGAGATCTGCCCGAGACGGTGCGCCAGCTGTCGGCCGCGTTGGAGCGCGACGCGAGCGACGCCGACGCCGCGTTCTTCCTGGGCATCGCGCTCCAGGCCGGCGGGCAGGCGGACCGGGCGGTGCCCGTGGCGCAGCGCTTCATCGAGGCCGATCCGCTGTCGCCCATGGCCGGCGTGCTGCTGGGCGCCTCGTACTGGTTCACCGGGCGCGCGGGCGAGCGGCTGGACGCGCTGGAGCACGCGGCTTTGCTCGATCCGGACAATCCTATCGTGCGATGGACTCTGGGCTACACGCTGGCGCTGGTCGGTCGGCACGGCGAAGCCCGACCGCACGCCGAGTGGATGACGCAGCACGCGCCGACCATGCCCTACACGATTCACCTGCGCGGCCTGCTGCTCGCTCTCGACGGCCGCACCGACGACGCGCTCGCCGCGCTCGACGGCATCGAACACGTGCCCTTCGACGCGCACCTCACCTTCCACCTGGCCGAGGCGTTCGCGATGGCCGGGGCGGACGCGATCGCGTTGCGGCTGCTGTCCGAAGGCGTCGAGCGGGGCTTCTACCCGCACCGCTTCATCGCCGAGTTCTGCCCGTTCCTGGAGCCGCTCCGGGGCACCCCCGCGTTCGAGGCGATCGCGCGCCGGGCCGAGGAGCGGGTGGCGGCGTTTTCGGCGTAGGGGGGGCTCACGATTCGCCTTCCTTCGTGCCGTCCGGCATTTCATCGCCCTCCGTCGGGGCGTCCGAGGGCACTCGGCTCAGGACCTCGAGATAAGCCTCCCGCGACCCCCTCGCGGCTCGGTCTTCCAGGTACGAGAGCGTGTCCAGTGCAGAGATCTTCTCGGCCAATGCAGTAGCAATCAACTGGTTGATGGAGGTGCCCTCCCTCTCAGCCAACTGACGAGCTCGCTCGTGCAGGGATTCCGGTAGCCGCAGGCTCAGAGTGCTCATCTCGCTTCCTTTCTCAGTTCCATCAAGAAC
>CBFGQV010000273.1:0-4350 GCA_965651045.1 uncultured bacterium | reverse complement strand
GCGGCTTCAACTCTTCACCGTCGCGCCCTCGCTCGGCGGCGTCGAGAGCCTCGTCTCGCAACCGCGCCACACGTCGCATCGCCAGCTCAACGCCCGCGAGCGCGCGTCGCTCGGCATTCCGGACGGCTTCGTGCGCCTCTCGGTGGGGCTCGAAGATCTCGACGACCTGCTCGACGACCTCGAAGGCGCGCTCGACTGAGGTGGCGCGGAGCGCCGGGGCGCCGCACCTTGGCGAACCCGGCGGCCCGCGCGGCCCCGAAAATCCCCCCTGCCTTCGACTCCGCCCTGCCATGAATCGCCTCAGGTCCCTGCCGGTCGCCGTGCTCCTTCTCGCCACGGCGTGCGCGCCCGAGTCCGCGCCGCCCGGCTCCGACCTCGCTCGCTGGGAAGAGCGGGCGGCCCGCGTCGAGATTCTGCGAGACGACTGGGGCGTGCCGCACATCTATGCGCCGACCGACGCCGACGCGGTCTTCGGCCTCATGTACGCGCAGGCCGAAGACGATTTTCCGCGTATCGAGACGAACTTTCTCACCTCGCTAGGACGCATGTCCGAGGCCCACGGCGAGGAGCGCCTCTGGCAGGACCTGCGCATGCGGCTCTTCATCGACCCGGACGAGCTTCAGGCGATGTACGCGGAGAGCCCCGACTGGCTCCGGGCCCTCATGGATGCCTGGGCCGACGGCCTCAACTACTACCTGCACACGCACCCCGAGACGGACCCCATGGTGCTCGACCGTTTCGAGCCCTGGATGGCGCTCTCGTTCAGCGAAGGAAGCATCGGCGGCGACATCGAGCGGGTGAATCTGCGCGAGCTCGAAGCGTTCTATGGGGATGCCGGGCGGGCCCGGCAGGCGCTTCGGTGGGCTGAGCCGGGCGACCATGTCGCAACGGCGCTCGCGAGCGCGCTGACCGAGCCCGATCCGGACGAGGAGCCCCGCGGCTCGAACGGCATCGCGATCGCCCCCGAGAACACCGTGAACGGCAACGCGCTGCTCCTGATCAACCCGCACACCTCGTTCTTCTTCCGGCACGAGGCGCACGTCGTGAGCGACGAGGGGCTGAACGCCTACGGAGCGCTCACCTGGGGCCAGTTCTTCATCTACCAGGGGTTCAACGAGACCGCGGGCTGGATGCACACGTCGAGCTCGGTGGACAACATCGACGAGTTCGCCGAGACCGTCGTCGAGCGAGACGAGGGGCTCGTCTACCGGTACGGCGACGAGGAGCGGCCGGTCGAGGTCGACACGGTGGTGGTGCGCGTGCGGGGCGAAGACGGCGCGCTCGCCGAGCGGAGCTTCACCACGTACCGCACACACCACGGACCGATCGTGCGCGCCGCCGACGGGCGCTGGGTCGCGGTGGCGCTCATGGAGGAGCCGATGCGCGCCCTGATCCAGTCCTACTCGCGCACCAAGGCACGCAACCTCGACGAGTACCTGGAAGTCATGGCGTCGCACACCAATTCGTCGAACAACACGCTCTTCGCCGACGCCGAGGGCAACGTCGCCTACCTGCACTCGAACTTCGTGCCGGTGCGCGACACGCGCTTCGACTACGCGCGGCCGGTCGACGGCAGCGACCCGGCGACGGACTGGCAGGGCGTGCATTCGCTCGAAGAGTCTCCGAACGCGATCAACCCCTCGACCGGGTTCGCGTTCTGCACGAACAACTGGCCCTATTCGGCGGCGGGCGAGGCGAGCCCCGAGCCGTCGGACTACCCGGCCTACATGGACCGCGGCAGCGAGAACGCGCGCGGCGTTCACGCCCTCGCGCTGTTGCCCGGGCGGACCGACTTCACCCTCGACGGCCTCGTCGAGACCGCGTTCTCGACGCGCATGCCCTGGTTCGAGGAGCAGATTCCGCTCCTGCTGGCCGACTACGACGCGATGCCCGCCGGGCCCGACAAGGAAACCCTCGCGCCCGCGATCGAGCGGCTTCGCGCGTGGGACGTACGTTGGGGCAGGGAATCGGTCGAGACCTCGGTCGCCGTCTATTGGGGAACGGAACTGCGGGGCGGCGACGATCGGGTCGCCGCGCTCCGGGCCGCGCTCGACCGCCTGACCGACGAGTTCGGCAGCTGGGAGACGCCCTGGGGCGAGATCAACCGCTTCCAGCGGGTGACGGGCGACATCGTGCAGCCGTTCGACGACGACCTGCCGAGCACCCCGGTCGGGTTCGTGTCGGCGCGCTGGGGCTCGCTGGCGTCGTTCGGTGCCCGGCAGTACGAGGGCACGCGCCGCTGGTACGGCACGAGCGGCAATTCGTTCGTCGCCGCCGTCGAGTTCGGCGACAGCCTGCGCGCGCGTGCGGTGACAGCCGGTGGGCTCAACAACGACCCGGCGTCACCCCACTTCGACGACCAGGCCGAGCGCTACGCCACGGGGGATCTGCGGGACGTCTACTTCTATCGGGCCGACGTCGAGGCGCACACGGAACGGCGGTACCGTCCGGGCGAGCGCTGAGACCCGAAGAGATTGACGGCGGGAAGCATACTCTACATTGTATGGCTCACAATGTAGGGTATGTTGGAATCACCGTCGACCGGCCCGCAGGGGCCGGAAGGGAGGTCGTGTGTGCGGAGCGCGGATGAGACGCGGAGCGGCAGCAGCCGTGACCTTGGTCGGGGCAGTGGCATGCCTCTACGCCACGGCGGCGGGCCAGGAGCGTCCGGGGAACGGTGAGGTCGAGGTGCCGCTCCGCGTGGCGGAGGCACGGCTGCTCGTGCCGGTCGAGGCGCCGGGCGGCGAGCGCCTGACCTTCCTGCTCGGGACGGGCTCGGCCGAAACGGTCCTCTCGCGCTCGGTCGCGTCCCGGCTCGGGTCGGCTCCGGAGCTCACGCTCGGCGGCCATCGGTTGCCCACCGAGAGCGTCCATACCGTACCGGACGATGCCCTCGGCACCGGAGAGTCCGCGGCCGACGGGATCCTGAGCGCGACCTTCCTCGGCGGCTTCGACCTCCTGGTCGACGTCCCGGGCGGGCGGCTCGTGCTTCGCGCCGCAGGACGTGGTGGAGACTGGAATGGAGCCCCGCTCGGCGAGGCGACCGCGATCCGGGTCCTTCATGGCGTCGTGCTGGGCATCGACGTCATGGTTAACGGGGTGGAGGTGCCGGGGCTTCTCGAGCTCGGAACGCCCGCCGTGCTGATGAACCCGGCCGCGGCCTCGGCGGCGAATCTCCAGTCGGACCGCGCGACGCTCATGCTCGCGGGGGCGGTGTTTCCCAACGCGGCCGTCCAGGTCGGCGACCACCCCGTCTTCGAGCGCGTACCCGGCGGCGGTGCGTTCGCGGTCGTGGGCTCGCCGGTCGTGCTCGAGTGCATGGCGGCCATCAGCTGGGTGCGGCAGACGCTTCGCATGTGCGTCCGATGAGCCAGGGGTTCCTGGGCGAGTTCGAACAGATGGTGCTCCTCGCGGTGCTCCGCCTCGGCGACGGCGCCTACGGGCTCGCCATTCGTGACGAACTGACGTCGGTGACGGGGCGCGAACCGTCGAGCGGGGCGCTCTACACGACGCTCGACCGCCTCGAGCGGAAGGGACTGGTGGCGTCTCGCGAGGGCGAATCGTCGCCCGAGCGAGGAGGGCGCGCGCGACGCTACGTGCAGGTCACCGCCGAGGGCCGCGGCGCGCTTCAGCGCACGCGCGACGCCTTTGCGGCGCTCTGGAACGGACTCGAGGAGGCCTTCGAATGAACCCGCCGCGCTGGCTCGAGTGGCTGGCGGCGCGCACCCTCGCGAAGGGACTTTCGCGCGAAGGAGCGCTCGGAGACCTCGCCGAGGCCTACCGCCGGCGTGCACGCTCGTCGGTGCCGGCGGCGGTCGGGTGGTACGCGTCGCAGGTGGCGTCGCTCTCTCTGCATGCCGTGGCGCGTGGGGTGGGCCGTGCGGTTGGCGGCGGGTGGGCGCACGACCTGCGCTGGGCCGCGCGCGTGCTCGTGCGGCACCCGGGATTCTCGTTCGGCGTGATCGCGGTACTCGCGACGGCCATCGGCGCCTACGGCTCCGTCTTCTCCGTGGTGAACGGCACCTTCCGGGAGCTCGCATGGTGGTCGGACGGGGACCGGGCAGTCGCCGTCTGGCCCGAGCGCCTGTTCTCGTTCGGCATGCTGGACCTCTACACCGAGGAGCAGGCCGTATACGAGACGCTCGGTGCCTACAAGGAGCGCGCCGTCTCGCTGCGCACCGGAGCCGGCGAACCGGCGAGCGTCACCGCGGTCCTGATCACGCCTGCCCTCTTCCGTGAACTTGCCGCCGAGCCCCGCCTCGGTCGCGCGCTGGCCGACGACGACGGGCTCGTCGGTGCCGAGGCCGTGGTCGTGCTGGGCGACGGCCTCTGGAAGAGCGCGTTCGGCGC
>CBFGQV010000272.1:0-4361 GCA_965651045.1 uncultured bacterium | reverse complement strand
CGGCGGCCCGCGCTTCTCGAGCTGCCTGGAGTCGCGGCGCTCGGCGTGCTCGTCTGCATCGAATCGGCAGGCTCCGAGCCGGCGCGTACCCTCGCCGCGTCCGGGGCGCGGGCGCTCCTGAACGTGACCAACGACGGATGGCTGGGCGAGGCGCCACGCTGGACGCGCACGAGCGCCTTCTGGCAGCACCCGGCGCACCTGCGACTGCGCGCCGTCGAAACCGGGCTCGGAGCGCTACGGGTCGGGAACGGGGGGCTCACCACGGTCGTCGACCCGGCCGGCCGAGAGCGCCGCCTGCTGTCGCCGTACGAGCCCGGCGCCGCCGTGGCCGCGGTCTCGAGTCTGGAGCACGCGACGCTCTTCCGGCGCACCGGTGACCTCGTGGGCCCCGCCGCGTTCGCGCTGTCGCTCCTCCTCGCCGCGGTTGGGGGGCGTCGGACCGGTTGATCTCGGACCGCACCCGGCCTATATTTTCCCGGCTATGACGGGACCCCGCCGCCCCCACGGCACGGCGAACCCACGGGCCCGGCTCCGCGACAGGAGCCCCAGGGCCCGTTTCGATTGCAGAGCGGAGAGACGGACCAATGAAGCAGGGCATCCATCCCGACTACCAGCAGGCCGTCATCGTGTGCGCCTGCGGCAACCGGATCGAGACGCAGTCGACGGAAGAGGAGATTCACGTCGAGATCTGCTCGGTCTGCCATCCGTTCTACACGGGCAAGCAGCGTCTCGTCGACACCGCCGGGCGCGTGGAGCGCTTCAAGCGCAAGTACGCCCAGAGCGGCAAGTGATTCGAGCGGCCGGGTGCACCCCGGCCGCCCGACCTACGGTCCGGTGAGCGAATCTCTCATCGACCCCCGCGTGCGGGAGCGGCTGGCCGAGGCCATGCGCCGCTTCGCCGATCTCGACGAGCGACTCACCGATCCCGCCGTCCTCTCCGATCCGGAGCGGTTGCGCGTGCTCGGGCAGGAGCGCGCCCACCTCGAAGACGTCGTCACGGTCGGTCGCCGGCTCGAAGGGCTGGCCGAGGAGCTCGTCGGTGCCCGGCAGCTCGCGCGTGACGCGGCCGACGAGGAGATGAGCGCCCTCGCTCGCGACGAGGTCGAGATGCTCGAGGCGGAGATCCCCCCGCTGGTCGAAGAGGTGCGTGAGCTGCTGCTGCCCCGCGACCCCCTCGACGACCGCCCCGCGGTGCTCGAGATCCGCGCAGGCACCGGCGGCGACGAGGCCGGGCTCTTCGCCTCGGACCTCCTGCGCATGTACCGGCGCTACGCCGAGCGGCAGGGCTGGCAGACCGAGTTGCTGTCGCTTTCGGAGGGTATTCCGGGCGCGATCAAGGAGGCCGTGCTCGAGGTTCGCGGGCGGGGGGCGTTCGGGCGGCTGCGCTTCGAGTCGGGCGTGCACCGGGTCCAACGGGTTCCCGAGACGGAGAGCCAGGGTCGAATTCACACGTCGGCGGCCACGGTCGCGGTGCTGCCCGAGGCCGAGGAGGTCGACGTTCAGATCGACCCGACGGAGCTGCGCATCGACGTCTTCCGCTCGTCCGGGCCGGGCGGTCAGTCGGTGAACACGACCGACTCGGCCGTGCGCATCACGCACCTGCCCACCGGGCTCGTCGTGAGCTGTCAGGACGAGAAGAGCCAGCACAAGAACAAGGCGAAGGCGCTCAAGGTGCTCCGGAGTCGCCTTCTCGACCGGAAGCTCGCCGAGCAGGAGGCGAAGCGCGCCGCCGACCGCCGCGCACAGGTCGGCACCGGAGACCGTTCCGCGAAGATCCGCACCTACAACTTTCCGCAGAGTCGCGTGACCGACCACCGCATCGGGCTGAGTTCATACAGCCTCGCCGACGTGGTCGACGGCGACCTGGACGAGTTCGTGCGCGCGCTGCGACTCGCGGCCCAGGAGGAGCGCCTCGAGGAGTCTTCGTCGTGAGCGGTGCGAGCGAAGCGGCGATGCGCGCGGCGGCGGGCGCTGGCGTCACCGGCGGCGAGACCCGGGAGCATTGGCCGGTGATGGCGCTGGTGCAGTGGAGTGGAGACTACCTGCGCGGAAAGGGCGTTCAGGAAGGGCGCCTCGACGCCGAGCACCTGCTCGCGCACGTGCTCGGCCTGAATCGCCTCGAGCTCTACCTGGCGCACGACCGTCCGGTCACGCCCGACGAGCGTGCGGCCTTCAAGCCGCTGCTGCTCCGTCGCGCCGCCCGGGAGCCGCTTCAGCACATCGTCGGCCGCGCGGCCTTTCGCGAACTCGAGCTCGAGGTCGACGCCGGGGCGCTGATTCCCCGGCCCGAGACCGAAGAGCTCGTCGGGCACGTGCTCGACCGCTGCGCCGGCGTGCCGGGTGGCTCGGCGCTCGATCTCGGCACGGGGTCCGGCTGCATCGCGCTCTCGCTCGTCGTCGAGGGGCGCTTCGAGCGGGTGGTGGCGACGGACGTGTCGCCCGAGGCGCTCGCGGTCGCGCGCCGCAACGCCCAACGCGTGCCCGGCGCTCGAGCCCTCGAGTTGAGACAGGGCGACCTCTTCGAGCCGGTGAGGGGTGAGGTATTCGACGTCATCGTGTCGAACCCACCGTACGTCGCGCGCCGCGAGCGCGAGACGCTCGAGCCCGAGGTGCGCGAGCACGAGCCCGAGATCGCCTTGTACGGCGGCGAGGACGGGCTCGACGTCGCGCGCGCTCTGGTGGCCGGCGCCCCGCGGCACCTCCGTGCCGGCGGGTTGTTGGCCCTCGAGCTCGGATCGGGCCAATGTGACGCCGTCGTGGCGCTCCTCGAGGCGACCCTCGAGTTCGCGCAGGTGGCGTCGATGCGCGACCTTTCCGGGCGGCCGCGCTTCGTGCTCGCGCGGCGCACGCACTGACGCTCGCATTCTTTCTTCTCCGACAGTGGAGAGCGACAGATGGCTGGTATCATGGACATGGCGAAGGACCTCGGCGGTGCGCTGGCGCGCACCGATGAGTATCAGGCGCTGCGCCGGGCCGCGCGTGCCGCGGACGACGACCGCGAGATCGCGGAGCTCCGGTCCGACCTCGAGAAGCTCGAGGCGCGGATCTCGACCGCGCTGCGCGCGGGGCAGGAGCCCGAGAAGGAGGTCGCCGAGCAGTACGAGAGCGCCGTCACGAAGCTCCAGGCGAACGGCACCTATCAGCGGTTGGTGGCGGCGCAGTCGAACTTCGAGAAGATCGTGCAGAAGGTGAACGACACGATTCAGAAGGGGCTCGAAGAGGGCGCGGAGAGTCGCATCATTCTCTCGAGCTGACCTCGAGCTGACGGAAGGACCGCACAACCCCGCTCCGGAGCCCGCCGCTCCGGAGAATCACGACCAGAGAAGCGAGGAAGAGCGTGAAGGAGCGTCCCGAGATTCGTTCCGCCCAGGGCAAGCTGGGCGTCCTACTCCCCGGGTTCGGAGCCGTGGCCACGACGTTCGTGGCCGGCGTCGAGGCCGTACGCCAGGGGCTCGCGAAGCCCGTCGGCAGCCTCACCCAGATGCAGACCATTCGGCTGGGCAAGCGCACCGAGGGTCGCAACCCCCTGATTCGGGACTTCGTCGACCTTGCGGCGCTCGATCAGCTGGTCTTCGGCGCCTGGGACCCGATTCCCGACGACGGATACGAGAGCGCCGTGAAGGCGGGCGTGCTGGACCGGCACGAGCATCTGGAGCCGATCAAGGACTTCCTGACCTCGATCAAGCCGATGTCGGCCGCCTTCGACACCAACTACGTGAAGAAGCTCAACGGCCCGAACGTCAAGAAGGCCGCGAACAAGCGGGAACTCGCCGAGCAGATTCGCGAAGACATTCGCACCTTCAAGGCCGAGAACGGCTGCGACCGCGTGGTCATGGTCTGGTGTGGTTCGACCGAGATCTTCCTGCGCCCCGGCGCGCAGCACGAGACGCTCGAGGCGTTCGAGAAGGCCATGGAGGCCAACGACGAGGCGATCGCACCCTCGATGCTCTACGCCTATGCGGCCATCATGGAGGGCGTGCCCTACGCCAACGGCGCCCCGAACCTCTCGGCCGATTTCCCGGCGCTCGAGAAGGCCGCCCGCGAGCGCGGCGTGCCGATCGGGGGTAAGGACTTCAAGACCGGCCAGACGCTCATGAAGACCATTCTGGCGCCCGGCTTCAAGACGCGCATGCTGGGGCTGTCGGGGTGGTTCTCGACCAACATTCTCGGCAACCGCGACGGCGAAGTGCTCGACGACCCCGCGTCGTTCAAGACCAAGGAAGAGTCCAAGCTCGGCGTGCTCGAGCACATTCTGCAGCCGTCGGTCTATCCGGACCTCTACAAGGACATGTACCACAAGGTCCGGATCAACTACTACCCGCCGCGCGGCGACAACAAGGAAGGCTGGGACAACATCGACA
>CBFGQV010000271.1:0-4400 GCA_965651045.1 uncultured bacterium | reverse complement strand
AGCCGCCCGTGGCGCTGGACGCGCCGGACAGCGCCTCGCTCGACGTGGGTGCGCCCCTGGAGCCCAGCGCCTTGCTGCCGGCGGCGCGCCGTGCCGCGGAGGCGGGCGCACGCGAGATCGTGGTGCTCTCCGATCTTCGCCTCGACGACGGCCTGGCGGCGGTCGCCGAGCTGGCCCGCCTCGGCGTGGCGGTGACCGTCGAAGACATGGGCGAAGAGGTGCGAAGCGCCGGCATCGCACGCCTCGAGGTGCCGGCAACGGCCCGCTCCGGCGCACGCGTCGAGGTCGCCGTAGAGGCGTTCGCTACCGAGGGCGCCGCGGGCGACTCGGCCGACCTCGTGCTCGCGCGAGACGGGGCCATCGAGGCGTCGTGGCGCGTCGGGCTGCCCGTGCCCGGCGGCTCGCTGCGCCGCACCGTGTCGGTCGAGCTTCCGGACCGTGCGGGTCCCGTGCGGTGGACGGCGCGCGTCGACCTCGCCGGGGACCGCTTTCCGGACGACGACGAACGCAATCGGGTCACCGAGCTCGATCCCGCGACCGGCGTGGTGGCGCTCGTGGCGCTCGTGCCGGACTGGGAGCCCCGGTTCCTTCTGCCGACGCTCGGCGCTGTGACGGGGCTGCCCACGCGCGGGTGGCTCCGCGTCGGCGAGGACAGCTACCTGCCGATGGAGGGCGGTGCGGTCGTGGACGGTGCCGAGCTGGCGCCGATCCTCGCCGACGCCGGCGTGCTCGTTCTCTCGGGCCGGGGCGCCGACGAGCCGTCCTGGATCGGCCCGCTGGCCGGCCGCGCGCGGCGCGTCGTCTCGTTGGCGCACGACGAGTCGGGTGCAGTCGCGGCCGGCATCGGCGCAGCCCCGCCCCGGCCGGGCGAGTGGTACGTGGCGGCGCCGCCCCCGCCCTCGGCGCTCACCTCCAGCCTGGCCGGGGTGGCGGCGAGCACGCTCCCGCCGCTCACGCGCGTGCTGGTGCCCGCCGAGGGCCACCCCGGCGCGGCCGCCCTCCTGCTTCGCGGACCCGGGGGCCAGGCGCCGGTGCCCGCGATGGTGCTCGTCGATTCGGGCGAGGGCGCCGACGTGGGCGAGGGCGGCGCCCGGCGTGAGGCGGTCGCGCTGGCGTCGGGGTTCTGGCGCTGGGCTTTCCGCGAGGGCGAGCCACGCGAGGCCTACCGGAGCCTCTGGTCGGCGGTCGCCGGCTGGCTGCTCACGCTGGACGACGGGCGGCGGCTCGCCGGGGTGGGGCCCGAAGCTCCGGTGGTGGGGGCCGACCGTGCGGTCTCCTGGCGGGCTCCGGTCGCCGGCGGTGGCCGGATCGAGGTCGCCTACACGCTCGCCGACTCCACGCAGCGCGTCGACACGCTCGACGTGGGCGTCGACGGAGACGCGCGCGGACCGGCGCTGCCCGCGGGCGGTCATGCGTGGAGGGCGCGCGTCGTCGCCCCGACGGACAGCGCCCTCCTGGAGCGCGAGTGGCAGGGCACCTTGATCGCCGAGCGGTGGACGGGCGAGCTTCTGCCCCCGAGGGTCGCCCCCGGCAATCTCGCCGTCGCGGCCGACGAAGCGACGGTGCGCACGCGCGCCGCGTCGGGAATCCCCCTGCGCACGCGCCCGTGGCCCTATCTTCTTCTGCTCGCGCTGCTCGCACTCGAGTGGTTCGGTCGGCGGCGCCGGGGTCTGCGCTGACCGTCGCGCTCCTTCCCACGTCAGAACCTCACGCATGGCACGGCTGTTCAAGAAGTCCGACGAAACGAAGAAGTCCCTCTGGCGCCGCGCCGTCGACCTGGCGCTCACCGACGTTCGCGTGCTCGCGCGCGGGGTCGACGACGAGACCCTCGAATCGCTCGAAGAGAAGCTGCTGGCGGCCGATTTCGGGGTGAAGGCCACGCTGCGTCTCGTCGACCACGTCGAGGCCCAGGCGCGCCGCGGCAAGGTGCGTCAGGGCACTGAACTGCGCGCCGCGCTCGAAGAAGAGGTTCGCCGCATACTCGAACCCAACGCCGACGCGTACCTGCACGCGGCCGATGCGGGGCCGACGGTCTACCTGATCGTGGGCGTGAACGGCGTGGGCAAGACCACCTCGATCGCCAAGCTCGCTCACCGGCTGGTGCGCGAAGGGCGCTCGGTGCTCGTCGCGGCCGCCGACACGTATCGGGCCGGCGCCGTCGAACAGCTCGGCGTGTGGGCCGAACGCGTGGGCGCCGACTTCGTGCGCGGCCAGCAGGGCGGGGACCCCGCCGCCGTGGCGTTCGACGCGCTCGAGGCGTCGGTGCGGCGCGGCACCGACGTCGTGCTGATCGACACCGCCGGACGCCTGCACACGAACCGCAACCTCATGGAGGAGCTCGGGAAGGTCGATCGCGTGATCCGGCGCAAGGTCGAGGGCGCGCCGCACGAGACGCTGATGGTGCTCGACGCGACCGTGGGCCAGAACGCGCTGCAACAGGTCCGGACCTTCCACGAGGTGGTGCCGCTTTCGGGCATCGTGCTCACGAAGATGGACTCCACCGCCCGCGGGGGGATCGTCGTCGCGCTCCAGGAGGAGTTCGGCCTTCCGGTGAAGCTGGTGGGGCGGGGTGAAGGGGTCGAAGACCTCGAGACCTTCGACGTCGAGGACTTCCTGGAGGGCGTCTTCGAGGCCGCCTGACGCGCACACCGCTGGGGCCATGGACTTTTCGCTGCTCGACAAACCGGTGCAGTTCCTGAAGGGCGTCGGCCCCCGGCGCGCCGAGGCTCTCGGGCGGCTCGGCCTCGCGACCGCGCGCGACCTGTTGCACCACGTGCCCCGGCGCTACGACGACGCGTCGACGGTGACCCCGGTGTCGGCGCTCGAGGTCGGCATGGACGCCACCGCGGTGGGCCGGGTCCGGGCGAAGGGCGTGATCCCGACGCGGGCCGGGCTCCGCATCTTCCAGGCGGTGCTCGAAGACGAGAGCGGGCGCATCACGGTGGCCTGGCCCGGCCAGCCCTGGCTCGACCGCAAGCTGCGCGAAGGCGACGAGCTTCTGGTCACCGGCCCGGTGAAGTTCTTTCACGGGCGGCAGCTGCAGCCGCGCGAGTACACGCTGCTGAACCGGGCGCCGGCCGACGGCGCACGGGGTCGCGACCCGGCCGACGAGGGCGCCGAGGGTACGATCTTCGTCGCCTACCCGGCGAGCGACGAGGTGCCCCAGTGGGTGCTCCGGAGCATCTTCGAGCGCAATCTCGACGCGTTGCTCAAGCTCTCGAGTGAAGAGGAGTACCTGCCCGACGCCTGGCAGGAGAAACTCGGCGTTCCCGCGCTGCCCGAGGCCTTCCGCGCGCTCCACCGCCCCCGCTCGCTCGACGACGCCGAGCGCGGCCGGCGGCGACTGGCGTTCGACGAGCTCTTCTTCCTGCAGATCGTGCAGGCGCGCGCCCGCTACGAGCAGACCCTCGTGCGCCCGGGCATCGCCCACGCGCGTACGAACGAGCTCGTGCGTCCGCTGCACGAGGCGCTGCCTTTTCGGCTGACGGACGCCCAGGCGAGGGTCCTGCGCGAGATCACCGCGGACCTCACCTCGACGCGCCGCATGAACCGCCTGCTGCAGGGCGACGTGGGGTCGGGCAAGACGCTGGTCGCGCTCTTCGCCATGCTCGTCGCCGCCGAGGGCGGCTGGCAGGCCGCGCTCATGGCTCCGACCGAGCTCCTGGCCGAGCAGCACGCGCGGCGGATCGGCGAGCTCGTGGCACCCCTCGGTCTCGAGGTGGCGCTGCTCACGGGCGGCCTCGGCGCGGCCGAGCGGCGGCGCGCACTCGCGGGGCTGGCCGAGGGCACCATCCGCCTCGTGGTGGGCACGCACGCGCTCATCCAGGAGGGCGTCGCCTTCGACCGCCTGGGTCTCGTGGTGGTCGACGAGCAGCACCGCTTCGGCGTGCGTCAGCGCATGGCGCTGGTCGATCGCGAGCCGCCGCCCGACGTGCTCGTCATGAGCGCCACCCCGATTCCGCGCTCGCTCGCCCTCACGCTCTACGGTGACCTCGACGTGAGCGTACTCGACGAGCTGCCGCCCGGCCGCACGCCCGTGCGCACGCTGCTGCGGTACCCGGGGGGGCGCGACGAGGTGTATCGGTTTCTCGAGGCGCAGTTCGCCGAAGGCCGCCAAGCGTACGTGGTCTACCCGCTGGTCGAGGAATCCGAAAAGGTCGACCTCCGGGCGGCGACCGAAGAGTACCGGCGCCTCGAGCGCGAGGTGTTCCCAGAGCGGAGGGTGGGGCTCCTTCACGGCCAGATGCCGTCCGACGAGAAGGACCGGACGATGCGCGCCTTTCTCGCGGGCGACCTCGATCTGCTCGTCGCGACCTCGGTCATCGAGGTGGGGATCGACGTGCCGAACGCGACGGTCATGGTGATCGAGCACGCCGAGCGGTTCGGGCTCTCGCAGCTGC
>CBFGQV010000270.1:0-4414 GCA_965651045.1 uncultured bacterium | reverse complement strand
TGCGGCCGCGACCGTGGCGGGGCTTGTGGGATTCGCGATCGGGAGCGAGACCCTGGGATCGATCGTCTCGCCGGCGACCCGCACGGGCGCCACCGGGCTCCGGCCCACCTTCGGGCGGGTCAGCCGCGCGGGCGCCATGGCGCTGTCGTGGAGCATGGACAAGCTCGGCCCCATGTGCCGCTCGGTCGAAGACTGCGCGCTGGTCTTCCACGCGATCCACGGGGCCGACCCGCGCGACCCGACCACGCGCACGGTGCCGTTCGAGTGGGACGCCGAGCGGCCGCTCGCGGAGCTGCGCGTGGGCTACCTCGCCTCGGCCTTCGAGGGCCAGGACGAGGCCGCGGACCGGAACCGCGCCGTGCTCGAACAGGTGCGCGCGCTGGGCGTCTCGCCGGTCGCGGTCGAGCTTCCCGACGGGTACCCGCTTTCGGCGCTGCGCGTGATTCTGAACGCCGAGGCGGCCGCCGCCTTCGACGACCTCACGCGCTCGGAGCAGGACGACCTGCTCACCCGCCAGACGCAGGGTTCGTGGCCGAACCTCTTCCGCACGGCGCGCTTCATACCGGCGGTGGAGTACATTCAGGCGAACCGCGTGCGGACGATGGTCATGGGCTCGCTGAACGCGGCGCTCGACGGCCTGGACGTCGTGCTCACGCCGTCGTATGCGTCGGACGTTCTTCTCATGACGAACCTGACCGGGCACCCGGCGGTGGTGCTGCCGAACGGCTTCGACGACGAGGGCTCGCCGTCGAGCTTCTCGTTCGTCGGCAACCTCTATCGAGACGCCGAGGCGCTTCGGCTGGCCAAGGCCTACCAGGACGCCACTGACTTCCACCTGCGCCGGCCGCCCCTCTTCGCGGCGGGGTGAGCGACCGGGCGGGAGAGGGGGCAGGGCGCGGCGCGGCGCGCGCCCGAATCGCCATGGCCTCGCCCGTGTCGGGGTGCGTTCGTGCGCCATGCTCGCACGCATTCCCACCGCCGCGCTCCGCGGCGTCGACGCGCTTCCGGTCTGGACCGAGGTAAGCATCACGCCCGGGCTGCCCGCCTTCACCGTGGTCGGGCTGCCCGAGGGCGCGGTGCGCGAGGGGCGCGAGCGGGTTGCGGCCGCGCTCCGCCACGCGGGGGTCGAGCTGCCCGCTCGACGCATCACGGTGAATCTCGCCCCGGCCGACCTGCGCAAGGAGGGCAGCGCCTTCGACCTGCCGATCGCCGTGGCGCTCATGGCCGCGGCCGGCGCCGTGCCTGCCGACGCGCTCGAGGGGTGGTCCTTTCTGGGCGAGCTCGGTCTGGACGGCACGCTGCGGCCCGTGCGCGGCGTGCTGCCGCTCGCGGTCGGGTGCCGCGAGGCCGGAGCGTCGGGGGTGGTGGTCCCACCGGAGAACGCGGCGGAGGCGGCCGTGGTCGAGGGTCTCAGCGTGCTTACGCCGCGCACCCTCGCCGAACTGGGGGCCCACTTCAGCGGGTCACGGCGCCTCGACCCGGCGGTCGTGGCGCGCTTCGGTGCCGGTGTGGCGGGCGGCGGAGGCGGCCTCGCGTCCGGGCGCGGCGGGCCCGATCTGCGCGACGTGCGCGGGCAGGAGACGGTGAAGCGCGCTCTCGAAGTCGCGGCCGCGGGCGGCCACAACGTGCTGCTCGACGGCGCGCCCGGGGCGGGGAAGACCATGCTCGCCCGGCGGCTTCCGGCCATCTTGCCGCCCCTGACCTTCGAAGAGGCGCTCGAAGTCACGCGCGTACATTCGGTCGCCGGGCTTCTCGCTGCGGGCGAAGGGCTCGTTCGTCGTCGGCCGTTTCGGGCGCCCCACCACACGGTGAGCGACGCGGGGTTGGTCGGAGGCGGGTCGCCGCCACGACCCGGCGAGGTGAGCCTCGCGCATCGCGGCGTGCTGTTCCTGGACGAGCTGCCCGAGTTTCGTCGCCACGTGCTCGAAGTCCTGCGGCAGCCGCTCGAAGACGGCTACGTGAGCCTCGCGCGTGCGCGGGGCACGCTGCGCTTCCCGGCTCGCGTGATGCTCGTCGCCTCGATGAATCCCTGCCCGTGCGGGCACCGAGGCGACGGCTCCGGCCGCTGCGCGTGCCATGACGGTGCCGTGGCCCGGTACCGGGGCAGGATCTCGGGTCCGCTGCTCGACCGCATCGACGTGCACATGTCCGTCCAACCCGTCCCGGTGGCCGATCTTTCGAAGGCCCGACAGGGCGAGACCAGCGCCGCGGTTCGCGCGCGGGTGCTCGCGGCGAGAGACCGCCAGCGCCGCCGATTCGTGGGCACCTCCGTGACGTGCAACGCCGAGATGGGTCCGGCCGAGTTGCGCCGGCACGCCCGCGTCTCGTCCTCGGTGGCGGCGCTTCTCCAGCGCTCGCTCGACCGGCTCGGCCTCTCGGCGCGCTCGTACCACCGCATCTTGAAGCTCTCGCTCACCCTGGCCGACCTCGACGGAGCGGCGGACATTCTCGAGCGGCACGCGCTCGAAGCGATCCAGTATCGGGCGCTCGACCGCGAGCTCGTGGCGGGCATGACCTGATTCGGCGGTTCGATCGTTATCTTCGGGCGGCCGGCGACGAGCGCCGGTCGCACGCCACCGAACCGCCCGTCTACCGTGACCGCGCGACCCACCACCACCCGACTCGTCGCGGCATTCGCGGCCGTCTACCTCATCTGGGGCTCGACCTACCTCGCGATCCGGTTCGCGATCGAGTCGCTTCCGCCGCTGTCCATGGCAGGGGTACGCTTCGCTGTCGCCGGGGCGCTCCTCCTTCTCTGGGCGCGCCTGCGGGGCGTGGCCCGCCCTACCGCGCGCCAGGTCCGGGACTCGGCGGTCGTCGGTGCGCTTCTCCTGCTGGGTGGCAACGGAGCCGTCGTCTGGGCCGAGCAGTGGGTCGCCTCGGGGCTGGTCGCTCTGCTGGTCGCGACCGTGCCGCTCTGGATGGTGCTTCTGGACTGGCTCTGGGCCGGGTCGGTCCGCCCGACGGCCGGTGTCTGGTTCGGCGTCGCCTGGGGACTGGTCGGGGTCGCGCTTCTGGTGAGCGGCGAGTCGCTCGGCGGGGTGGGCGGCCGCACCCTGGCCGGAAGCTTCGTCGTGCTCGGCGGGTCCTTTTCGTGGGCGGCCGGTTCGATCTACGCCCGCTCGGCGCGTCTGCCGGCGGCGCCGCGCCTCGCCACCGCCCTTCAGATGCTCTGGGGCGGCGCGTTCCTGCTCGCCGCCGGCGGGTTGAGTGGGGAATGGTCGGCGTGGGACCCGGCTGCGACGACCGCCCGCTCGGCGCTCGCCCTGGCGTACCTCGTCGTGTTCGGGTCGCTGGTCGCCTTCGCCGCGTACGTGTGGCTGCTCCAGGTGAGCACCCCCGCGCGCGTCGCCACCTACGCGTACGTGAATCCGGTCGTGGCGCTGCTGCTCGGGTGGGCCTTCGCGGGAGAACCGCTCACCCTGCGAACGCTGGGTGCAGCCGCGGTCATTCTCTCCGCGGTGGTCCTCCTGAACCTGGCCGGGCGGCGGCCTCCGCTCCGCCGGGCCGGCGCCGCCTGAGCGCTCGGCTCCTCACCCGATTGGCGATCACGGGCCCGCCCGGGTAGACTGAGCGCGATGGCGCACTATCTGGACTACGCCGCCACCTCGGCGATTCGACCTCCCGAGGTCGTCGCGGCGGTGACCGACTTCCTTTCGTCCTGCGGCGGCACACCGGGCCGCGGCGCGCATCGGCGCGCCCTCGAGGCGGGGCGCATCGCGCTGCGTGCGCGCCGAGCGGTGCTCGAGGTGCTGGGGCTGCAGGGCGACCCGGGCCGCGCGGTCTTCACGCACAACGCGACCCACGCCCTCAACCTCGCGCTGGCGGGCGTTCTCTCGCCCGGCGACCGGGTCGTGACCACGGTCTTCGACCACAACGCCGTGCGCCGCCCGCTCCACCACCTCGAGCGCACGCGCGGTATCGAGGTGATCACGGTCGAAGGCGCGACGGACGGCTCGCTCGACGAAGCGGCCTTCGTCGCCGCACTCGACGGCGCGCGCATGAGCGTGCTCACGGCGGCGTCCAACGTGCTGGGCACGGCGTTGCCCGTCGCGAAGCTCGCGCGCCAGGCCCGCGAGGCCGGGGCGCTCGTGCTGATCGACGCCGCCCAGAGCGCTGGCCACCTCAGCCAGCCCCTCGCCGACGCCGATCTCGTCGCGGTCACGGGCCACAAGGCGCTCCTCGGCCCGCAGGGCACCGGCGCACTCTGGATTCGACCGGGCGTGGAGGTGTCGCCCCTGATCTTCGGGGGCTCGGGCGGCGATTCGCTTCGGGCCGACATGCCGAGCGCCCTGCCGGATCGTCTCGAGGCTGGCACGGTGAACGCCCCGGGGCTCGCGGGACTGGCCGCCGGGTGCGCCTTCGTCCTCGCCCGCGGCGTCGCCACGGAGCAACGGCGGCTCGCGGCGCTGAA
>CBFGQV010000269.1:0-4415 GCA_965651045.1 uncultured bacterium | reverse complement strand
CGCGTCGCCGACCTGCCCGTGCCTTCGGTGAACGCCGCGCAGGCGATCGCCGGCAAGGTTGCCGGTGCCCAGGTCGTGCAGGGCAGCGGCCGGCCCGGCTCCGCTCCTTCGATCCTGCTGCGGGGCGTCACCAGCCTCGACGCCAGCGGTCGTAGCCAGGAGCCGCTCTACATCGTCGACGGCGTCATTCTGGGCTCGTCGATGGTCGACCTCGACGCGCTGGACATTCAGTCGGTCGAGGTCGTGAAGGGCGCCGCCGCGGCGTCGCTCTACGGCTCGCGCGCGGGCAACGGCGTCATTCAGATTCGCACGAAGCGCGGCGCCGAGCTTCCGGACGACCAGGTACGCTACACCTTCCGTAGCGAGTACGGCCGGAGCGAACTGCCTGAGACGCCCGAGCTGCTCCTCACCGAGGTGCACGCCTACAAGCTGAACGCCTCGGGCACGAAGTTCATCGACGTCGACGGCTCCGAGTGCGACTGGCTCGCCTGCTCCGCGCCGCAGTTGGCCGGGCAGACGGCGGGTGACAGCCCGGCCAACGCCTGGAACACCTACCAGACCAACGCATGGCCGGGACAGACCTTCGACCAGGTGCAGCGGTTCTTCACCAACGGTGACTTCCTGGTGAACAACCTCTCGGTCGAAGGCCGCACGGGTGCGACCAACTTCCACGTGTCGGCGAACAACACCTTCGAAGAGGGCATCATTCGCTACCAGCCCGGCTTCAAGCGGAACAACTTCCGCGTGAACGTCGACCAGTCGATCTCCGATGACCTCAATGTTCAGACGAGCGTGTTCTACAGCCGCTCGAAGCTGGGGAACTCGCAGGGCAGCCTCTTCGACCTGACGCGCATGCCCGCGGGTGTCGACCTCGAGGCGGAAGACCCGTTCGAGCCCGGCGAGATCGTGCTGAACGTGAACCCGACCGATCCCGAGAGCCCGAATCCGCTCTACACGATGCAGAACACGAAGTCGGAGGGTGAGCGGAGCCGTTTCCTGGGTTCGGCCACGGTGCGCTACACACCCGTCGAGTGGCTGAACATCGACGGCAACATCTCGTTCGATCGGTTCGACAGCCACAACACGACGTTCCGTGAGAAGGGGTACCGCACCATCAGCCCCTCGACAGGAACCAACAACGGCAACCTCGCGATGTCGAACGGTCGGAACGAGTCGCTCAACGCCTCGATCACGGCCACGATTCCGTGGGAAGTCTCGCCCGACATTCGCAACACCACGCAGGTGCGCTACCTGATGGAAAGCGAAGAGAGCGAGAGCTTCAACACCAGTGGGTACGAGTTCGCGGTGGCGAACGTGCCGACGTTCGACAACATCAACAGCGAGACCTTCAACAGCGGCTCGTCGATGCAGACCGTGCGTGCCGACGGGTACTTCCTGATCACGAACTTCGACATGTACGACAAGTACGTGATCGACGCGCTCGTGCGGAACGACGGCAGCTCGCTCTTCGGCGCCGACCAGCGCCGCCAGTGGTATTACCGCGTGGGCGGTGCGTGGCGCATCGGGCAGGAGGACTTCTTCAACATCGACGCGGTCGACGAGCTCAAGTTCCGCTACTCGCTCGGCACCGCCGGTGGGCGCCCGAACTTCAGCGCCCAGTATGAGACCTACAACGTGGGCGGTGGCCGCATCACGCCGGTCACGCTCGGCAACCGCGATCTGCGGCCCGAGTTCTCGAAGGAGCACGAGGCCGGGTTCGACCTGAGCCTGTTCAACTACAAGGCCATCATCTCGGCCACGTACGCGCAGACTACCACCGAAGATCAGATTCTTCAGGTGCCGCAGCCGGCCTTCACGGGCTTCTCGCTGCAGTGGCGGAACGCGGGTACGCTCGAGAGCAAGACCTACGAGGCTACCCTGGACCTGCGCCTGCTCGAGCGCGACGACTTCACCTGGAGCGCCAAGCTCCTCTACGACCGTACGCGGTCGGAGATCACGGCCCTCAACGTGCCGGCCTTCACCTACGGTGTCGGCGGACAGGGTCTGGGTTCGGTGTTCTACGCCCGTCCGGGCGAAGAGGTCGGTACGTTCTACGGCTCGCAGTACGCCGAGAGCTGCGACCACCTGCCCGAGGGCGTCGACTGCAACGGCTTCGCCGTGAACGACGACGGACTGCTCGTCTGGATCGGTGAGGGTGGTAGCTTTGACAACCCGCAGTGGGGTAGCGGCGGCCCGGCCGTGGCGGGCGCCAACGTCTCGTGGGGTACGCCGTTCCTGGGCGTCTGCACGGACACGTCGACGGGCGAAGAGACCAAGTTCTGCCCGCTCGGCAACAGCATGCCGGACTACAACTTCGGCCTGTCGAGCACGATCAGCTGGAAAGGGCTCAACGTGTACGCCCTCGTTCAGCGCACGGCCGAGTTCGACATCTACAACCAGCCGCTACAGTGGGGCACCTTCAAGCGCATGACCGGCATTTTCGACCAGACCGGAGTGCCCGAGGCGGATCGCAAGCCGCTCGGCTACTGGGATGCGTTCTATACCCCCAGTGGATTGCAGCCCTCGAGTCTCTTCGTCGAGGACGGAACCTTCACCAAGCTCCGTGAGGTCACGGTCGGGTACCGCTTCGGTGCGGATCAGCTCGGGTCGATTCCGGGGCTCAACCGCTTCAGCAGCATCGGCCTTAACATCACCGGTCGTAACCTGCTGACCTTCACGGACTACCGCGGCTACGACCCCGATCTGGGCGAGAGCGGCGGTGACACGGGCTCGGCGGCCGTCGCCCGGGTGGACGGGTACAACTACCCGAACTTCCGGACCTTCACCGCCTCGCTCGAGTTCGTCTTCTAAGAGGAGCCAACCATGAGATCTACCTTCAAGTATCTGGTGGTCGGCTCGCTTCTCCTCTTCGGGGGAACGGCGTGTGCCGACCTGGATGTCGCCAATCAGAACGACGCGGACGCCGAGCGCGCTCTCGCGTCGCCTGGTGACGTCGAATCGCTCATCGCCGGGGCACTGAACAGCTGGTTCTCCGGCGTTCAGGACTACAGCGGCCCGGCGATGTTTCTCTCCAACGCGGCGTTCCAGCACAACGCGCCGTGGGCCAACTCGGGCATGGAGACCTATGCGCGAATCCCGCGCGTGGGCATCGTGAACGACGTGGCCGACCCGTACTACGGCAACTTCACGCGTGTGTGGTATCGCTCGTACCGTGCGATCGCGGCGGTGGCCGACGGCCTTCGTGCGATCGAGAACAACCCCGCGGTGCAGGACGCCCTGACCGACACACAGATCACGAGGGCTCGCGCCTTCGGTCGGTTCGTGCAGGGCCTGTCACACGCCACGGTTGCGGTCATGTACGACCGCGGCTTCGTGGTCGACGAGACGACGGATCTGACGCAGGCCCAGGAGCCCCTGGGCTACAACGAGTTGATGGCCGTCGCGCTCGGGTACTTCGACGACGCGATTCAGATCGCAGGCTCGAGTGACTTCGACATTCCTCCCAGCTGGTGGCCGGTGAGCGGCGGCATGGATGCCGACTACCTGGCCCGCGTGGCCCACTCGTACAAGGCGCGGTTCCGGGCGCAGGTGGCCCGGACGCCGGCCGAGCGGGACGCGGTGAACTGGGGCGCGGTAATCGCCGACATCGATGCCGGCATCAGCGACGATTTCCTACTCACGTACGACTGGAACGCCGGCTGGTACAACGAGTCCATGGACTACCTGACCTATTACGGGTGGAGCCAGCTCGCCTACTACGTGTACGGCATGGCCGACCAGTCGGGCGACTACCAGCGCTGGGTGAACCTGTCCCTTAATGACAAGAGCTACGAGTTCGCGGGTGGCGAGCCGGTGCTGATCGAGACGCCCGACCTGCGGTTCCCCCAGGGGTCGACGGTTGCCGAGCAGCGCGAGAACCCCGGCACGCTGGCGCGCCAGAGCACGGCGTCCGAGGCCGGAGGTACGTGGCAGCGGCCCGACCGCGGCACCTGGCGGTGGAGCTGGTACAAGGCACGGCGGTACGAGGAGTACGGGCGTGATGCCGTGTTCGACCAGCCTGAGATCACCGTGGCAGAGATGCGTCTGCTCAAGGCAGAAGGCATCTACCGGAACGGTGGCGACATGGGCCAGGTTGCCAGCCTGATCAACGAGAGCCGTACTGCGGCGGGTCTGAACGCCACCGACGCGTCCGGCACGAACACGAGCTGCGTGCCGAAGCTTCCCGATGGTAGCTGCGGCGACCTGCTCGAGATGCTCAAGTGGGAGAAGCGCATGACGGGGGCCTTCACGGGCCTCGCGTCGGTGGGCTGGTTCTGGGACGCCCGCGGTTGGGGTGACCTCTTCCAGAACACCTACCTGCACTTCCCGGTACCCTGCCAGGAGCTCCAGGTCCTGAACCTGCTGCCCTGCAACAACGTGGGCGGACCCGGCGGCGAGATGGCAAGCCCCGGCAG
>CBFGQV010000268.1:0-4424 GCA_965651045.1 uncultured bacterium | reverse complement strand
GTGGACCATGTGCACGCGTCTCCGGTCCACCCGCTCCTTGAGCTCCTCCTCGCGACCCTGGAAGAGCCGCTGCGCGGTCCACTTCGGGCCCTCGCGGGTCCAGCAGTCGCGTGACGGACAGGCCGCCACAAGCACCCCCCCGGCCCCGGCCCGCACCATGTACTCGACGACCGACGAGTGCAGGTTGCCGGCGCAATCCACCGGGTAGAGCAAGGCGTCGTCGAAGCGGCGGTGCTCGCCGAGGGCTCCCGCCCCGTTCGCGCACGCGACCAGCACGATGTCGTCCGGACCGGGCGCCTCCTCGGCGAGATACGTCCGCACGGCGGAGAGCTGGTCGCGGCCGGTCCGCCCCTCGGGCCCGACGGCCATCGGCGCGCATGAGCCCGCGCAGATGCCGCAGCTCACGCAGACCGATGGGTCCACGAGGGCGACGAGACCCGGCCGAGAATCCCCCTCGGCGCGCTCGACCATCTGGATCGCCTCGTAGGGGCAATCTTCCGCGCATTGCTCGCATCCGGTGCAGTATGCCGGGTCCGCCCAACTCGGCGCGGGCCGTCGCTCCTTCGCCGGGCGGGTCCAGAGCGGCACGAGGAGCGCGAGCAGCCCGAGACCGGCGCCGAGCGCCCACACCCACGCCGCTGACAACCGGCGCGTCACGGGAAGCCAGAACGCGTAGAACCAGTCGAGCGGCACCTCATCGGGCAGGAGCCCGGGGTCGGCCTCCGGGCTCAGCGCCACGGGCCACAGCAGCGCGACGACCGAGAGCGCCGCGACGCTCGCCCACATCAGCCGGCGGGGGGGCAGCAGCGTCGGGCGCGCCACCCTGGACACGTGAATGTAGAGCACCAACCCGAGCCCGAGGGGCAGCGCCACGTGCAGGAAGTAGTTCAGGAAGAAGAAGGCCCCAGGCATGGGACTCTCGCCCAGAAAGGTGCGCGCCACCGGCTCGGTGAAGATGGGAAGCACGTCGAGGAACCGGGCTCCCTCGCGGGCGACGACAAGGCCCGGCTGGTCCCACACCATGACGAGCCCCGTCCAGCCCAGCAGGAAGACGAGGCCGGTGAGCACCAGGCCGGACAGCCAGGCCAGCGTACGGGCTCCCCAGCTTCGCCCACGAAGCAACATGCGCAGGGCGTGGATCGCGACCGCGACGACCATCGCGTCCGCGGCGAATCGGTGCAGCGAGCGCACCCAGCGACCGCCCCACCACTGCGCCTGGATGCGGGCCACGGACTCCCAGGGCGCCCCGATCCGGTAGAAGAGCAGCAGGTAGAGACCGGTCGCCAGAAGCACCAGAAAGAAGGCCACCGCGAGGGGGCCGCTCTGGTAGAGGGGGTTGTAGCGCGAGCCGTAGAGTCGGTCGAACTGAGCGTCCAGCCAACCCAGGGCGCGCCGCAACGGACGGAAGAATGCCGGTGCAGTGGGCCGCATGGTATCCAGCGAGGGCGTGGCGGGAGGGTCCTTGCCAACCGCAATGTGGCACCGCATTGTAAGCCCGACAACCAGGTAGGAAATGGCCCTCCCATCATGCCATTCGAACCCGGAGCCCGCTATGGACGACGCCCGGAGCCCTACCCCAACGCCGGAATCCCCCGGAGATCCGCCACTCGAGCGTGGCGAAGAGTTGCCGTGGGGGCAGCGCTTCTTCGACCGCCCCTTCCTGCTGCTCATTCTCGGGATCCTCATCATGGCCCTCAGCTTCACCGGCTGGGGTCTGTGGGAGATCCTCACGCTCGAACCCGCACCGTTGCCGTAGGGGCAGGGGGATCTCATGTACAGGACCGGACTTCAGTCGGTGCCCGGCGTCTGGTGGAAGCCGGCGCACCGGGCCGAGAAGGTATGGATCGGCGTCGCCTTCGTGTGGTGCATGGTGCTCTTCGCGATGATGCCGCTCTGGCACATCAAGGGCGGCCAGAACCCCGCCGGCATTCGCCATCGCGTACAGCCCGAGGACTATCGGACGCGCGTCGACGAGTTCATCGCCACGTACCAGGTGGACACCGAGAACGGCATACCCGTCGTCGAGCCGCCCCCGGGCAGCGACGTCTATCTCATCGCCATGATGTGGCAGTGGCGACCCGTACTGCGGCTGCAGGCGGGCGTCGAGTATACGCTCCACATCTCGAGCCTCGACGTGAACCACGGGTTCAACCTCTATCCGGGCAACCTGAACTTCCAGATCGTGCCGGGCTACGACTATGCGTTGCGCGTGACCCCGAGCGAGGAAGGGGATTTCCGCATCGTCTGCAATGAGTTCTGTGGCGTCGGGCACCACCTCATGGTGGGCAAGATCGAGGTGATTCCGGCTGAGGGCGCAGGGGGTGGGCAATGAGCGCCGTGACCGCGCTCGCCGAGCGCTTCCGCACCTGTCCTTCGACGGGCCTTCAGGTCGATCGGACGGCCGACCGTCTGATCAAGGCGCACGCCGTCGCGGCCACCGTGGCGCTCCTGATCGGTGGCATCGCGGCGCTTCTGGTCCTGCTGACCCGATGGCAGGCGGTGCACCTGCTCGATGCGGTGTGGTTCTACCGCATTCTGACGGTGCACGGCATGAGCATGCTCATCTTCTTCATCATCTTCTTCGAGATGGCGGTGCTCATCTTCGCCGGCCCCGTGCTGCTCAACTGTCGGGTGCCCGCGCCGAAGGTCGCCTGGACCGGGTTCGGACTCATGGTCGTGGGCGCGTTGCTCGTACAGTGGACCATGTGGACCGGCCAGGCCGATGTGCTCATGACGAGCTACGTTCCGCTGCGGGCCACACCCAACTACTACCTGGGCATCATTCTCTTCGCGGTCGGGGCGCTGGTGGCGACCAGCATCTTCTTCGTGACGCTGGTGGTGGCCAAGCGCGAGCGCACCTACGAGGGGTCGGTGCCCCTGGTGACCTACGGCGCGCTCACCGCGGCCATCATCGCGGTCATCACGCTGCTCCACGGCGCGGCGATCTACATACCGACGTGGCTGTGGTCCATGAACCCGGCCGACCCGATCGTCAACGTGGACCCGCAGGTATACCGCATGGTCTGGTGGGCGCTCGGTCACTCGTCGCAGCAGATCAACGTGGCCGCGATGGTGTCGATCTGGTATTTGCTCGGCACGCTCACCGTGGGCGGTGTCGTGGTGAACCAGAAGATCAGCCGCACCGCGTTCGTGCTCTACATTCTCTTCATCTCCATGGCCTCGGCGCACCACCTGCTGGTCGACCCCGGCATGGGGCCGGCGTGGAAGATCTGGAACACCAGCTACTTCATGTACATGGCGGTGCTGGCCAGCATGATCCACGGCTTCACCGTGCCGGCGGGCGTCGAGATGGGCATGCGTCTGCGGGGCTTCACCAAGGGCTACTTCGGGTGGTTGCGCCGGGCACCGTGGAACGATCCGGGATTCAGCGCCTTGGTCTTCAGCGTCGTCGTGTTCGGGTTCGTCGGGGGGATCACCGGCGTGACCTTCGGCACCGAGCAGATCAACATCATCGCACATAACACGCTCAGAATTCCCGGGCACTTCCACGCGACGGTGGTGAGCGGCACTGCGATGGCGTTCATGGGCGTCACCTACTACGTGATTCCGTTGATCTTCCGGAAGCGCATCGCCTTCTACCGTCTGGCGCAAATCCAGCCGTATCTGTTCGCCCTGGGCATGCTCATCTTCAGCCTGGCGATGACCTTCGCGGGCTCGTTCGGGGTGCCGCGCCGGCACTGGGACATCACGTACTCGGGCGCGTACTTCGACCTTCAGTACTCGCCGGCGGTGGACATCGTGATCGCGGTGATGGCGATCGGCGGACTCATGGCCATCGTGGGTGGCGGCATCTACATCCTGGTGACCGTGTGGTCGGTGTTCTTCGGCAAGCCGCTGCCCGAGGGGCGTGAGGCCGAGTTCGCGGACAGCATTCCGCAGGGCATCATCCGGCGGCCCTGGACCGAGGTGCCCGAGACCGATCGGGACCCCGAGGCGCCCGGCAAGGTGGGCTCCATGCCAGGCACGGTCATCTTGATCACGATCTTCTTCGTGGCCTTCGTCGTCTACTACTTCGTCAACTGGGCGCTGCTGTCGTTCGCTTGGAGGGTCGGGTGATGTTGCAGCTTCGCAGGGCCGGCTCGGTCCGGTGACCGGCCGGCGCGAACTCGACCGGGACGGGCGCCTGGCGCTTCTGGCGCTGGGCGCCATCCTGGCGGTGACCATGGCGTGGTGGGCGCTCGCGCTGTGGCCGACGCCCGGAGAGACGCCCGGGTGGCTGGTACGCGCGCGCGAGGTCTGCTTCAACGCAGGCGACGACGGGCTGCCCGGCGTGTCGGGCTGGATGCTGCTGATCGGCCAGCCCCTCGGCATGACGCTTTTTCTGTTGTTCGTGTGGCCGCGGGCCGTGGGCAGGGGGCTCGGCTGGCTCATGGGGTGGGGCGGCGGGCGCGTCGCCCTCTTGG
>CBFGQV010000267.1:0-4430 GCA_965651045.1 uncultured bacterium | reverse complement strand
GGCCGCGTTCGCCGCAGCCTCCGCCTGATGACGGGCCGCGCGGGCGTCCGTGTTTGCCTCGAGCGCCTGTGCCTCGGCCTCGGCGAGCGAGAGCGGGACGGGGGTCGGCTGCTGCGCGGCGGTCGGAGGGGCACTCCACGCCAACGCGGCCAGGGCGAGAAGAAACCCGGTACGAACACCGGTACGCGATGCGTTCATGACGCTCACGGGTGAGGGGTGGACGCGAGAGAGGCGAGCGAGCCCCGCACGCACGCGAGCACCTTCATGGCGCGGGGGTCGCCCAGTCGGTAGTGCACGTGCACGCCTTCCTTCCGGCGGGCGAGAATGCCCTTGTCTCGCATGAGGTTCAGATGCTGCGAGCAGGTCGCCTGCTCGAGATCCAGCGCTTCGTGGATCTCCGTGACCGTCGCCTCACCCGCGCGCTCGAGGTGGTCCAGAATGCGGAGCCGCACCGGATGCCCGAGGCAGCGGAGCATGCGGGCGGTCGTGTCGAGCAGTCGGGGGTCGAGTGCGGGGTCGGTCATGGACGCAGGTCGGGGAGCACGTGGCACAGCATGGTTATATAATAATATATAGATATCACTATTTTTGAATGTGTCAAGCGTCCTTCGCCCACGTCGTGAAGAGGGACCTCGTGGAGGGCGCCTGTCAGTTCAGGCGGTGACGCTTCGAGACCTCGTCGAGCAGGCGGCGTTCGTCAGGCGTCAGCGAAGCCATGCCCTGGGCCGAGATCTTGTCGAGCACGCGGTCGACGTCGTCGAGCAGCTTCCGCTCGTCGGCCGTCTCGGGCGGCGACGCACGCCGATGCGCCCGGTCGCGGTCGTGACGACGCTGCCGAGCGGCGCCGCCGGTCTCGACCTCGTCTTCCTCGTCGTCTCGCGGCACGATCGCGAGGCGGCGGGGCGCGCGTGACGTCGTGCGCCTGAGACGCTCGAAGGCCCGGGTGGTGCGCCAGTCGGCCTTGAGGTAGAGGAAGCCGGCCGCCAATCCCCCGAGATGCGCCAGGTGCGCGACGCCGTCGCCCGACGCGCCCAGCGCGCCGAAGAGCGCCATCACACCGAGGAAGGTGACCAGCCACTTGGCCTTGATCGGGAAGATGCCCCAGACGTAGATCGGCGAGTCGGGCCAGTTCATGGCGAACGCCAGCATGAGCCCGAAGCAGGCGGCCGAAGCGCCCACCAGCCCGGTCGGAGCCAGGAGGAACGAGAGCGCGACGCCGCCGAGCCCGGCCACGAAGTAGAACCGTCCGAACTCGACGCCCCCCCACCGGGCCTCGAGCGGGGGGCCGAAGAAGAACAGCACCATCATGTTCACGAGCAGATGCCAGATATCGGCATGCACGAACATGTAGGTGACGACGCCCCAGGGTCGGGTGAGCACCCGGTCGGGCTGGAACGCGAGCCACTCGCCCGCGAACCACCTGCCCGTGTCTCCGGCGAGCGCCAGGAGCAGGAACACGGCGGTGTTCGCGATGAGCAGGCGCTTCACCACGGGGGTGAGCGCGAGGTGCATTCCGAAGCGGGGCGAGCCGTAGGCCATGCCCGTCAAAACCCTCACGCCCCCGGCAGGTTCCTGGTCCCGACCGCCCCGAACGGAACCGACGCCGCGGTCAGGCGCGGCGCATCGCCAGACGCACGATGCGGTCGCAGAGCTCCGGAAACGCGAGGCCCGCGGCGCGTGCCGCCCGCGGCAACAGGCTGTTGGCCGTCATGCCCGGAAGGGCGTTCGCCTCGAGGCACCAGAGGCCCCCGGCGTCGTCCATGAGGAAGTCCACCCTCGAGTAGTCGCGTAGCCGAAGCACGCGGTGGACCTCCAGCGCGAGGACCTGCATCTCGTCGGCCGTGTGCTCCTCCACCTCGGCCGGAAAAATCTCCTGGGCGAGGCCCGGCTGGTACTTGCAGGCGTAGTCGAAGATCTCGTGCTCCGGAATGATCTCGCCCACGGGCAGCGCCTCGTCACCGAGGACCCCGACGGTGAACTCGCGCCCGGACACGAAGCGCTCGACGAGCACCAGGTCCTCGAACCCGCGCGCCGCCTCGAGCGCGGCGTCGAGCTCGGCGCGGTCGTGCGCGAGGTGGAGGCGGAGCGACGACCCGCCGCTCGCGGCCTTCACGATCACCGGCAGGCCGAGCTCGCGCTCGAGGGCGTCGGCGTCGAGGTCTCCGCCCTCACCCGTGCGCCAGGCGGGCGTGGGAATCTCGGCATCTCTCAGCAGGCGCTTGGTGACGTCCTTGTCCATGGCGAGCGAGCACCCGAGGCGGTCGCTGCCCGTGTACGGCACCCCCGCGATCTCGAGGAGCGCCTGCACCGTGCCGTCCTCGCCTCGCCCCCCGTGGAGCGCGAGGAAGTACAGCTCGACGCCCGCGAGGTCGGGGTGGCGCGTGAGTTCGACGAGCCGCCGCTCGTCGCCGGGCGGGCCGGCCGTTCGGGCGGGATCGGGGGCGACGCCCGACTCGAAGAGCCGGGCCTCGGTGTCGGCGTCGAGCACGCCCGTCGCCGTGTCGACGGCCACCACCTCGTGGCCCGCCTGGCGGAGCGCCCGGGCGACCTGGGCGCCCGAGGCGAGCGAGACGTCGCGCTCGTCGGAGCTCCCGCCCATCAGAACGGCGATGCGCATCGGGCGGCCCCGCTCAGCGGCCCTGGGTGAGCGCCTGGACCACGTCGAAGCGCGTCACGATGCCCTCCGCGCGACCGCCGCGAGCGACCAGCACCGCCGGGTTCCGGCGAAGCAGCCGGGTCACCTCTTCGCTGTCCGTGGCGCCCTCGACCGTGGGCAGGGGCGGCTCCATGACCCCCTCGACCGGTCGGTCGAGCACCCCGGGGTCGGCGAGCACGGCGGCCATCAGCTCGGCCTCGCGTACCGCGCCGACGCACGCCCCTTCGGCCATGACCGGCAACTGCGAGACGCCGTGCGTGGTCATGGTCGAGAGCGCCATCTGAACGGGTGTGGTCGGGGCCGCCGAGAGCAGCGCCGGGGCATCGCCGGGCTTGCCCGCCAGCATGTCACCCGCGCTCCGGCGCGCCGGCCGCGCGAGAAAGCCGTTCTCGCGCATCCACTCGTCGTCGAAGGCCTTGCTCAGGTAGTGCTCGCCCCAGTCGCAGAGCACCGCCACGACGAACGCGTCGGGGTCGTCGAGCTCTCGCGCGAGCTCCAGCGCGGCGTGCGTGATCAGCCCCGCGGATCCCCCGACGAAGAGCCCTTCTTCACGCGTCAGGCGCCGCGCCATGTGGAACGAGTCGGCGTCGGAGACCGTCACGTAGTCGTCGACCAGGTCGAGGTCCAGCGTGCCGGGCACCTTGTCGTTGCCGAGCCCCTCGACCTTGTAAGGGTGCCCTTCGATCGTATCGCCCGTGTTGAAGAACGGACCGATCATCGACCCCACGGGGTCGACCCCCACGATGCGGACCGCGGGGTTCTGCTCCTTGAGATAGCGCGCGGTGCCCGTGATCGTGCCGCCGGTACCCGCTCCGGCGAAGAAATGCGTGATGCGGCCCTCGCTCTGCTCCCAGAGTTCAGGCCCCGTGGTGCGGTAGTGCGCCTCGGGGTTCGCGGGGTTGTAGAACTGGTTCGCGAGCACCGCGCCCGGCGTCGAGGCGGCGATCGCCTTGGCCTTCATGACGTAGTTCTCGGGGTGATCGGGCGGCACCGCGGTCGGGGTGATCACGACCTCCGCGCCGAAAGCCCGGAGCAGCTTCACCTTCTCGTGGCTCATCTTGTCGGGCATGGTGAAGATGCACCGGTAGCCCTTGATGGCCGCCGCCATCGCGAGCGCGAGGCCCGTGTTGCCGCTCGTGCCCTCGACCACCGTACCGCCCGGCCGGAGCGTGCCCTCGGCCTCGGCCGCCTCGATCATGGCGAGCCCGATGCGGTCCTTCACCGACCCGCCCGGGTTCATGAACTCGCACTTGCCGTAGACCGGCGTGCGGCACCCCTCGCCCACCCGTGCGAGCCGCACGAGGGGCGTCCACCCGACCATGTCGAGCACGCTCTCGTAGGGGCGCGCGTGCGGGGGAGTCACTCGGTCACCCCCTCGGGCCGCGCCTCGGGCGGACCCTCGTTGCCCCGGTCTCCTCCCGGCCGCGGGCGCTTCGAGAAGTGGACCGGCACCTGCGCCCAGACCTCGATGCGCTTGCCGTTCCGGCGCGCCGGCTGGAACCGCAGGTCACGCGCGCCTTCGACGGCGGCCGAGTCGAACGCCGCGTGGCCGCTGGTCTCGACCACTTCGACGCTGTCGACACGGCCGGTCTCGGTCACGCGCACGCGGACGAGCGTCTCGCCCTCGATGTCCTGATCCCAGAGCGAGATCGGGTACTCGATCGGCACCTCGCCGTAGAGGGGCGTCGGCCTCTCGATCTGCTGGTCGCCCGCGCACGCGGCGAACAGCAGGGGGGTCAGGGCGAGGGTCAGCGCACCGCGCCCGGGTCGCGCC
>CBFGQV010000266.1:0-4438 GCA_965651045.1 uncultured bacterium | reverse complement strand
TGCGCCTTGATGGCGCCGTGCACACCCACGTCGACCGACCCGCCGCTCTCGAGCACGATCCGGCGGTGCACCCCGCGAACCTTGAGAACACGCGCGCGGGCGGTGTAGAACGACTCCTCGCTCATCACGACTCCTTGTAGATCGCCGAAGAAAAGGGGGCACCCTGCGACGACGTTGCGCGTCGTTCGGGAGCGCCACAGTGCGGGCGCCGCGCCGTCAACGCAGCCTTCGCCGGCGCCTCGGGCGTCGATGGCGGCGAAGACGGCCCTATGCGCCGTCAACGCAGCCATGGTCCGGCTCGGGCTGTTCGGCGGCTGCCAACACGGCCGTATCCGCCGTCAACGCAGCCTTCGTCGCCGACGGAAGGGTCGACGGCGGCAAAGGCGGCGAAGGTGTCTGGTGATTGCCCACCGGGACACGGTCAGACGCGCCGAGAGAGCCTATTGGTGGCCGCCCTGCGGGGCGGCGTCCGTGGGTTCGAATCCGATACAACAAAGTACGGGGATCGGCGGGTAGCGCGCAAAACGGGGGTCGGCGGCGGCGCGCCCGCACATGTAGAAGACCGACCCCCGCCGGTTTCCGGTCCTGCGCACGTGCCGACAGGCGGCGCAGAGCCCCACCTGGCGGAGTTCGCCCGGCTCGGGACCGGACGCCGTCACGCGACGACCCCCAGGAAAGCGACTTGCCGCTCCGCGTCGCCCGCCCGGTGCGAGAAGAGCACCCCGCCGTCGCAGCGCGTGCAGAGGCTCGAGCGCGTGATCGCCTCGGCGGGAATCCCCAGGGCCAGCGCCCGGCGCGCGAGAACGGCCCGGAGGTCGACCGACTCGGGCGCGGACGGACGAGCGAGGCCGAGCGCCTCATGCACCTCGGGACCCACCTCGTAGCACGCGCCGCAGATCGCCGGACCGAGGTGCAGGTGCAGCGCGCCCGCCGGCAGGTCGAACCGGTCGGCCAGCACCCGCACGCCGCGCTCGAGAATGCCCGCCGCGACGCCCCGCCACCCGGCGTGCAGGAGCGCCACGGCTCGCGCCTCGGGCGCGACCAGGTAGACCGGCGTGCAGTCCGCGACCGTCACGCCGAGAAGCACGCCCGGGCACCGCGTGGCGTGCCCGTCGGCCGGCGGCGCGATCAGCAGCCCCGGCGGCAGGTGGGCGTGCACACGCACCGCCGCCTCGTGCACCTGGCGGGCGTGGGCGGCCACGACGGCGCCCGTGCGGTCGAGCAGGCGGGTCCAGCGCCCCTGCACCTCGACGCCCGGCGAGCGGGTGAAGAGGCCGAGGTCACCCGAGGCACGGGTGGTGACACCCTGGGCCAGCCAGGGCCAGGAATCGCACCATTCGGGGTGGCGCAGAAGATCGGGCGCATCGTCGACGGCGCGTTCGGTGACGCTCCGTCCGGGAATCGCGTTCATGCTCTCACGGTATACCACCCTCGCCCCGGCGGCGAATTTTCATAGCTTTCAATGTCCGAGCAGGACCCGGGTCGCCGCCCGGGCCACGATGCGAATGCCGAGGGACCTCCGGTCGTCATGAGCGATACCCCTTTCGATAGTCAGAACGCCGCGTACGCCCAGCTTCTCTACGAGGAGTACGCACGCAATCCCGACGCCGTGCCCCAGGCATGGCGTGCCTTCTTCGAAGAGGGCGGCGCCGCCGAGGCGGGGCTGCTCACACCCGAGGGGCTGGTGACGAACGGA
The DNA here is from genome assembly GCA_965651045.1 of uncultured bacterium. Taxonomy (GTDB): domain Bacteria; phylum Gemmatimonadota; class Gemmatimonadetes; order Longimicrobiales; family Gaopeijiaceae; genus Gaopeijia. Next base: position 2,742 of record CBFGQV010000266.1, on the reverse strand, counting down.
GCGGGGGCGGTCGCCGCCCGGACCACCGTCCGGGCTCCCGCCGTCGGCGTGCCCGCGCCGGACGGTCCTTCGGCCCGCGAGCACGAGCGCCTGCGGGCGCTCCTGCCGGTCGTCGCGAGGGCGACCTCGTTCGTGCAGGCGTTCCGCGACCACGGCCACATGATGGCCTCCATCGATCCGCTCGGGAGCGAGCCGCCCGGACATCCCCAGTTGGACCCGTCGTTCTTCGGAACGTCGATGGAGGAGCTCGAGCACGTGCCCGCCTCGGTCATCATGGACGAGGCTCAGGACGACGAGTCGGTCGCGCACGCGCTGCGTCGGCTTCGCGAGACCTATTGCGGGTTCATCGGCTACGAGTTCGAGCACCTCGTCGACCCGGAGCGGGTACGCTGGCTCTGGGACCAGGTCGAATCCGGCGTGCACACGGAGCCGCTCTCGAGCGACGAGAAGACGCGCGTGCTCGAACGGCTGACGCACGTCGAGGGCCTCGAACAGTTCCTGCACCGCGCCTACCTGGGGCAGAAGCGGTTCTCGATCGAGGGCACCGACATGCTCGTGCCCATGCTCGACGCCGCGCTCCGTGAGACGGCGGCGCGCGGGGGGCAGCGGGCCGTGCTCGGCATGGCCCACCGGGGGCGCCTGAACGTGCTGGCGCACATTCTCGGGGTGCCCTACGCCGACATCATTCGCGAGTTCGAGGGCATCAAGGGCAAAGGTGCGCTCACCGTGGCGGGAACCGGAGACGTCAAGTACCACCACGGCGCGCGCGGAGAATACGAGCTCGCCGACGGCGCCCGTATCGACGTCGTGCTCGCGCCCAACCCGAGCCACCTCGAGTTCGTGAACCCGGTGGTGATGGGCATGGCCCGCGCCTGGCAGTTCACGGACGGGCCGACCGACGGCTCGCAGGACCCGGCGTCGGTGGTGCCGATCCTGATCCACGGCGATGCGGCCTTCGCGGCCGAGGGCGTCGTGGCCGAGGGGCTCAACATGGCTCGGCTGCCGGGCTACGCCGTCGGGGGCACGATCCACATCATCGCGAACAACCAGATCGGCTTCACGACCGATCCGCGGCAGGGGCGGTCGACGCTCTACGCGAGCGACCTCGCCAAGGGCTACGACTTCCCGATCCTGCACGTCAACGCCGACCGGCCGGACGCGTGCCTGGCGGCGGTGCGGCTGGCGATGGCCTACCGGGACCGCTTCCACGACGACGTGGTCATCGACCTCGTCGGATACCGGCGGCACGGCCACAACGAGGGCGACGAGCCCGCGTACACGCAGCCGCGGCTCTACCAGCAGATCAACGATCACCCGACGGTCCGCACGCTGTGGGCGCAGCGTCTCGCCGCCGAAGGCGTCATGTCCGAGAGCGGGGCCGCGGAGATGGAGGAGCGCGTGGCCCAGGCCTTCCGGGCGGTCCAGGATCAGCTCCAGGAGCAGGCCCGGAACGGCGCCGAGCCCGAGGGCGCGGAAGAGCCCGCCGAGGAACGCCACGACGCAGACACGGCGGTCGAGCTCGAGCGCCTGGCGTCGGTGAACGACGCGGCGCTGGCGGCGCCGGACGGCTTCAAGGTGCACCCGAAGCTGGCGCGCCAACTCGACCGGCGGCGCAAGGAGTTCACCGCCGAGACCCGCCTCGACTGGGCGTACGCCGAAACCCTCGCCTTCGGCTCGCTGCTCGAAGACGGCGTGGTCGTGCGGCTCACCGGCCAGGACTCGCAGCGCGGCACGTTCAGCCAACGGCACCTGGTGCTTCACGACGCCGAGAGCGGCGAGACCCACACGCCCTTGGCGCACGTCGGGACGGGCCGGTTCGAGGTGTTCAACTCGCCGCTTACCGAGTCGGCCGTCGTCGGCTTCGAGTACGGGTACTCGGTCGCCAGCGAAGGCGACCTGGTGCTCTGGGAGGCCCAGTTCGGCGACTTCGTCAACGTCGCCCAGGTGGCGATCGATCAGTTCATGTCGTCGGGGCGCGAGAAGTGGGGGCAGGTCTCGAACCTCACCCTGCTGCTTCCGCACGGCTACGAGGGCCAGGGCCCCGAGCACTCGAGCGCCCGGCTCGAGCGCTTCCTGCAGCTCTGCGCGGAAGACAACCTGCGGGTCGCGTATCCGACCACGCCGGCCCAGTACTTCCACCTGCTCCGGCGGCAGGCGCGCGCGCGGCCGTCTCGGCCGTTGATCGTCATGACGCCCAAGAGCCTGCTCCGTCTGCCGGCGGCGAGTTCGACGGTCGACGAGCTGGTGTCGGGGGGATTCCGTCCGGTCCTCGACGACCCGCAGACGGAGGACCGCGACCAGGTGCGGCGCCTCGTGCTCTGCAGCGGCAAGATCTACTACGACCTGCAGAGCCATGAGCGGCGGGCCGAGGCGACGGGCGTGGCGGTCGCGCGGGTGGAGGAGCTCTACCCGTTCCCGTCCGAGCCGCTTCGGGAGCTCGTGCAGAGCTTCCCCTCGCTCGAAGAGGTCGTGTGGGCCCAGGAAGAGCCCCGCAACATGGGCGCGCTCACCTTCGTGGGCCCGCGCCTGCGGGCCGTGGTGCCCCGCGCGGTGCCGCTCCGCTACGTCGCGCGCCCCGAGCGCGCCAGCCCCGCCGAGGGCAAGGCTGCGGACCACGCGAAGGAACAGAACCGGCTCGTGGTCGAGGCGCTGGCGGGTCGGTGACGAAGGGGAGTACCTCGCGCGCATGGGGCTTTCGCGGGTCAGGCTAGGCGCGACGACGAGTCGTAGCAGCGTTACGGC
>CBFGQV010000265.1:0-4452 GCA_965651045.1 uncultured bacterium | reverse complement strand
AAGATGTCGGCGAAGCTCGGCGCGACGACGGCGCCGAAGCCGAAGTCCTGAAGCGCCCACACGGCGTGCTCGCGCGACGAACCGCAGCCGAAGTTCCGCCCCGCGACCAGGATCCGCGCCCGGTCGTACGGCGGTTGATTCAGCAGGAAGGACGGATCGGGGCTGCCGTCGCCCCGCGTCCGCCAGTCGTGGAAGAGGAACTGCCCGTAGCCCGTGCGCTCGATGCGCTTCAGGAACTGCTTGGGAATGATCTGGTCGGTGTCGACGTCGCTCCGGTCGAGCGGAGCCACGACGCCCTCGACGACGCGTACCGGTTCCATGGTCAGACCCCCACCCGCATGAGGTCACGCACGTCGACGAAGCGCCCCTCGACGGCCGCGGCCGCGGCCATGGCGGGGCTCACCAGGTGTGTGCGTCCGCCCCGGCCCTGCCGCCCCTCGAAGTTCCGGTTCGAGGTGGAGGCGCAGCGTTCGCCGGGGGCCAGAATGTCGGGATTCATGCCCAGGCACATCGAGCAGCCGGCCTCGCGCCACTCGAAGCCCGCGCGCTTGAAGATTCGGTCGAGCCCCTCGGCCTCGGCCCGCGCGCGCACGTCGGTAGAGCCCGGCACCACCATGGCGCGCACCTTGGGGTGCACCCGTCGCCCCTCGAGCACCTCCGCCGCCGCCCGCAGGTCTTCCAGGCGGCCGTTGGTGCACGACCCCACGAACACCCGGTCGATCTCGACCTCGCTCAGGGGGATTCCCGGTTCGAGCCCCATGTACTCGAGGGCCCTCGCGTGCGCGGCCCGCTCCTGGGGCCGGTCGGTCCCCGGAAGGTCGGGTACGCGGCCGGTGACGGGCGCCACCATGCCGGGCGTCGTGCCCCAGGTGACCATCGGCGCGATCTCGGCGGCGTCGAGGCACGTGGACGCGTCGAACGTCGCCCCCTCGTCGGTGCGGAGCGCGCGCCACCGCTCGACAGCCTCGTCGAACGCCCTTCCTCGGGGCGCCATCGGGCGGCCTTCGAGGTACGCGAAGGTCGTGTCGTCGGGCGCGACCATGCCCGCCCGCGCACCCGCCTCGATCGACATGTTGCAGAGCGTCATGCGGCCCTCCATCGAGAGCGCCTCGACCGCGGGCCCCCGGTACTCGAGCACGTGACCCCGGCCGCCGTCCACCCCCAGATGGCCCATGAGCGTGAGCGCCAGATCTTTGGCGGTGACGCCCGGGCCGAGGCGGCCCTCGACCCGGACCTCCATCGAGCGCGGGCGCTGGAGCGTCAGCGCCTGCGTCGCGAGCACGTGCTCGACCTGCGAGGTGCCGATGCCGAAGGCGAGGGCTCCGAACGCGCCGTGGGTCGAGGTGTGGCTGTCGCCGCAGACGATGGTCATGCCCGGTTGCGTGTAGCCCAGCTCCGGGCCGATCACGTGCACGATGCCCTGCTCGGGCGAGCGAATGTCGTAGAGCGTGATGCCGAACTCGGCGGCGTTCGCGCGAAGCGTCTCGATCTGGCGCCGGGCGATGTCGTCGACGATCGGCAGCGAGCGGTCGGTGGTCGGCACGTTGTGGTCGACCGTGGCGATCGTTCGCTCGGGGCGCCGCACGGTGCGGCCCGCCAGCCGGAGCCCCTCGAAGGCCTGCGGCGACGTGACTTCGTGGACCAGGTGCAGGTCGATGTAGAGCAGCGTGCGCCCGTCGGACTCCGCCCGAACCGTGTGGGCCTGCCAGAGCTTGTCGAGCAGGGTCGAAGGCGCGCTCATGCGTGCACCCCCGCGGTCGAAGGGACGCCACGGACGCGCGCGACCACCGCGTCGGTGAAGGCCGTCGTACTGGCCGTGCCGCCCAGGTCGGGCGTCTGGACGCCCGACGCCCAGGCGTCATCGACCGCCCGCTCGACGCGCGCGGCCGCGTCGGGGCGCGCGAGAGTGTGCCGCAGCATGAGCGCCATCGACAGGATCGCGCCAGCCGGGTTGGCGGTGCCCCGCCCCACCAGGTCCGGGGCCGAGCCGTGCACCGGCTCGTACAGGTCGGTCGTGCCGCCGAGGCTCGCCGACGCGAGCACGCCGAGCGAACCCGGCAACACGCCGGCCTCGTCGCTCAGGATGTCACCGAACAGGTTGCCGGTGAGCAGCACGTCGAAGGCCGTGGGGCGGGTAACGAGCTCCATGGCGGCGCGGTCGACCAGCATGTGCGTGACCTCGACGCCCCCGTCGTGGCGGCGCGCCTCATCGTCGACCACGCGCCGCCAGAGCCTCGACACCTCGAGCACGTTGGCCTTGTCGACCGAGACCAGCCGGCCGTGGCGCGCGGCCGCTGCATCGAGCGCGAGACCCGCGAGCCTGCGAACCTCGTCCTCCCGGTACCGCATGGTGTTCCACGCCTCGCCGCCCTCGTCGCCCCGCGGCTCGCCGTAGTAGATGCCGCCGCCCAGCTCGCGCACCACCAGCAGGTCGGTACCGGCGACCCGCTCGGGCCGGAGCGCCGACGACGCGACCAGCGCGTCGGGCACCCGCACCGGACGCAGGTTCGCCCAGCATCCGAGGGCGGCGCGCAGGGCGAGCAGCCCCGTTTCGGGCTTGAGCGGGCGGGGTGCGTCGTCGGCCCGGGGATCCCCCACGGCGCCCAGGAACACCGCGTCCGCCGCGTGGCACGCGTCGAGCGTCGCGGCAGGAAGCGGCGTGCCCTCGCCCGCCTCGACGGCGGCCCACCCGACCGCGTGCTCGCCGAAGGTGACCGTGAAGCCCTCGGCCTCGGCGACGGCCTCGAGCACGGTGCGGGCGGCGGCGGTGACCTCGGGGCCGATGCCGTCGCCCGGAAGAAGCGCGACGTGCATCACACCCCCCAGGGCTGCATGCGCGCGAACGCGGCCGCCTCGAGCCCGCGCGCGTGGGCGGCCTTGTCGAGCGCCTGCAGGAAGGCACGGGCCGCCGCGTCGACGATGTCGGTCGACGCGCCCCGGCCCAGGAACGGGTTCCCCGCCACGCGAAGCTGCAGGTGCACCTCGCCGACGGCGTCGCGTCCTCCACCGGCGGCCTCGATCCGGAACTCGTCGAGCCGTACCTCCCAGGGGGCGATCTCTTCGAGCGCGGCGAAGGTGGCGTCGATGGGGCCGTCGCCTTCGCCTCGGGCTTCGCGCGCGGGCTCGCCCCCCTCGGTCACCCGCACACGGGCGCGCGACGGGCTCCGGCCGCAGTGCACCTCGAGCTCGTCGAGACGGAAGCGGCGGGGCGCGTCTTCCATCGTGCCCTCGAAGTAGATCGCGAGCAGGTCTTCGTCGTGTACCGTCTTCTTCTTCTCGGCGAGCATGACGAAGAGGTTGTAGGCGCGGTCGAGTTCTTCGGGAGTCAGGTCGAAGCCGAGCTGCTCGTAACGCTTCACGAGCGCGTGGCGACCCGAGTGCTTGCCCAGCACGAACTGCGTCTCACGGGCGCCCACCAGCTCGGGCGTCATGATCTCGTAGGTGCGCCGGTCCTTGAGCAGGCCGTCCTGGTGAATGCCCGCCTCGTGCGCGAAGGCGTTGGCGCCCACGATCGCCTTGTTGGGCTGCGGACGCACGCCGATCACGTGCGCGAGCAGGGCGCTGGCCGGGCACAGGCGCTCGGTGCGAATGCCCGTCGCGTAGCCCCGGTAGCGCGGCAGCACGCGGAGCGCCATGACGATCTCTTCGAGCGCCGCGTTGCCCGCCCGCTCGCCGATGCCGTTCAGGGTGCACTCGACCTGGCCTGCGCCGTGCTCGACCGCCGCCAGCGAGTTGGCCACCGCGAGGCCCAGGTCGTCGTGGCCGTGGAAGCTCAGCACCACGTCGGCGGCGCCCGCCGCCTCGAGCCGGGCGCGCACCGCGTCGAACATGCGCGCCACGTCGGCCGGGTGCGCGTAGCCCACGGTGTCGGGCAGGTTGATGGTCCGCGCGCCGGCCGCCGCCGCCACCACGGCCACCTGGCAGAGGAAGTCCAGATCGGTGCGCGTCGCGTCTTCGGCGCTGAACTCGACGTCGTCGACGTGCGAGCGTGCGCGCCGCACCGCCTGGTCGATGCGCGCGAGGCACTGCTCGCGCCCGATGCGCAGCTTGCGCTCGAGGTGCACGTCCGAGGTAGCCAGAAAGGTGTGAATGCGCGGCCGCACCGCGTCGGAAACGGCGTCGGCGGCCGCGTCGATGTCGGCGTCGACCGTGCGCGCCAGCCCCGCCACGACGGGACCCTGCACCGCGCGCGCCACCTGGCGCACCGCTTCGGCCTCGTGGGGCGAGCTGCGCGGGAATCCCGCCTCGAGCACGTCGACCCCGAGGGCTTCGAGCTCGCGCGCGATGCGCACCTTTTCGGGCGCGGTCATGGTGGCCCCGGGCGATTGCTCGCCATCACGGAGCGTCGTGTCGAAGATGCGAACGCGGCGGGGGCCGTGCGGGGTCTCGGGCGTGGCGGTGTCCATGCGGGGTCTCGTCGTGGTTCGTGGGTCGGTGGCCGGAGGTCATGTC
>CBFGQV010000264.1:0-4453 GCA_965651045.1 uncultured bacterium | reverse complement strand
ACGCGCGTTGCGTCAGCGCATGATCGCATACCGCCCGACGGACTGCACGCCCAGCTCGTCGGTGTGGACGCCGATCACCCAATCCTCGCCGATGACGTGGGGCACCAGGCCCGCAGGCAGCTCGATCCGGGCCGCGAGCGCGCCGTCGGGTGAGAACGCGAGCCAGCTCCCGGCGGCGATCGGCGTGCCGAATCGCTCGAACTCGGGCGGCCGGTAGGGGCCGACCCACACGCCGCCCGATGCCGTGCCGACCAGATCGCCGACGAAGGGCACGCGGTCCGAGGCCGGCACCTGCGCGAGAAAGGCGCCCCCACCCTCGCGCTGATCCTCGGGCAGTGCGGCGAGCATCGCCGCGAGCACCTCGCCACGAAGCTCCTCGGCCTCCGGCCGCGGAAGCGGGGTCCATCGTGCGATGAGATGGGGATCCCCCGGACCACGCCAGAACCGGATTTCGGGCACCGCGCCGTCGGCCAGCCAGAGCCCGTCGCCGGTGCCCGCGATCGACGGGTACGCGCCGAGCATGACAGGCCCGATGGCCTGCTCCGTCGCGAACACCTCCGACCCGGGCACCCATGCGAGGGTGTCGGCGCCCCCCTCACCGTACATCATGAGCGGACCTTCGAAGCGCTGTGGGCCGTCGGTCGGTCCGTCGGGCATGCCGACCAGCGCGAGTCCCACGTGGCGGCCCGCGGCGTGGGTCCAGACCGCGGTAGACCTCGGCACCCGGAGCTCGGCAAGATGCACCTCGTCCTGGAAGGCCCCCGACGCGTCGTAGCGCCGGACGCGCGGGCCGGCGGCGTCGACCACGAAGATGCCGCGGTCGTCGACCACCTGCACCTCGCCCAACTGGCGGATCTCGTCGGGCCCCTCACCGCGCATGGCCAGAAAGCGCCACGCGCCCCCGGGGCGGCCGATCAGCACGCCGCCCGACGTCCGCTCGGCGACGACCAACAGGTCGCCCTCGACCCGAGCCACGGACCGCACGCCCGCGAGCGCGTGCACCCCACCCGCCTCCAACTCGACCTCGCTGAACGACCACTCCGCGGTGGCGCCCACCTGCCACACGGGCGCACGATCGGGGTCGACCTCGGCGATGCGAATGCCGGCCGAATCGCGTGCTTCCGCGAGCTCGCCCACCCGATCGTCGGCGGTGTCGGAACAGGCGGTGAAGCCGAGAAGCGCGAGCGCAAACGGAAAGACCTTGGAAATGCTCCGGGCCTCGGGCTATGGGGTCTCGGACATGAGGGCCAATGAAGTTACCCCCTCTACCCCGCGTACACCACGCTCCCCGTGTAGCTCACCATCCACTGCACGCCGAAGCGGTCGACCAGGTTGCCGTAGAGCTCGGCCCACTCGGTGCGCTGGAGTGGCATGGTCGCGCGGCCGCCCTCGGCGAGCCCGTCGAAGAGCCGCTCGGCCTCGGCGGCGCTTCCGACCTCGAGGTGCACGTAGGTGTTGTTGCCGACCTTGAAGTCGTCGGCCCACTGGCAGAGCACGTCGGTGCCCATGAGCAGGTGGCCCTCGCCCAAGGGCAGCGCGATGTGGGCGATGCGGTCGAGCTCCTCGTCGGGAATCCCCATGGGATTGCCCGGAAAGTCCCGGAACCGGACGACGCCCGCGAACTCGCCCCCGAACACGGAGCGGTAGAACTCGAAGGCTTCCTCGGTGTTGCCTTCGAAGTTGAGATAGGGATTCACGGCACGGATCATGGGTCGCTCCTGGTGCGAGGGCGGGGGCGCGTCGAGTCCCCCGAGACGATACGATTCGGAGTGAGTCGCGCGAGCCGCCCGCGAATCGACACCGAGGGCCGTCGATTTCCGACGCGCTCGTTCGACCAGAAGGTGAAGCGCGGCGAGAGGGCCGCGCCGAGAACCCTTCAGCACGAGGCACCCACATGAAGTACATCTTGATGATGCACGCGCCGCGGAGCGACGACGGATACGCGGTGAGCCAGTGGCCCCCCGAGGCCTTCCAGCGCCACATCGAGTTCATGATGGCGCTCAACGCCGAACTCGAGGCGGCGGGCGAGCTGGTCGGCGCCGAGGGGCTCGCGCCCCCGAGCGACGCACGCGTGGTGCGGGCCGGCGACGACGGGCCCGTGGTCACCGACGGGCCCTTCCCCGAGACCAAGGAGTTCCTGGCGGGGTACTGGATGGTCGATGTCGAATCGGCCGAGCGCGCCTACGAGATCGCGGCGCGCGCGTCGGCGGCCCCGGGCGCCGACGGATCGCCCATGCGCCTGGCCATCGAGGTGCGCCAGGTCATGAGCGCGCCCGACCCGGAGGCCTGAGCCATGCCCCGGATCACCTTGGCCCCCTGCCTCTGGTTCGACGACGAGGCCGAAGAGGCGGTCGAGCTCTACACGAGCGTGTTTCCGAACTCGCGCGTGGTGCGCGTGTCGCGCTACGGCCGCGAGGGGCACGACCTGCACGGCCGCCCCGTGGGCTCGGTCATGACGATCGAATTTGAGCTCGACGGCCACCCGTTGACCGCACTCAACGGCGGCCCGCACTTCACCTTCAACGAGGCCGTCTCGCTCCAGGTGCTCTGCGACACGCAGGCCGAGGTCGACCACTACTGGGAGCGACTCGGCGAGGGCGGCGAGCCCACGGCGCGCCAGTGCGGCTGGCTCAAGGACCGCTTCGGCGTGTCGTGGCAGGTGATTCCCCGCGCGTCGCTCGACCTGGTCCGGGACCCCGAGTCGCCCGCCTCTCAGCGGGCCATGCGCGCCCTGCTCCGCATGGAGAAGCTGGACCTGGCGGCGCTCCAGCGGGCGTACGACGGTGAGGGCGCCACGAGTGGGGATCCCCCCGCAGACGAGGAGGCACGATGAAGTATCTGTTGCTCGTATACGGCGAGGAAGCGCTCATGCGCACGGTGCCGGACGCCGATTGCAAGGCGTACAGCGAAACCATCGAGCGGGACGGGTTGCTGGTCGCAGCCGACGCGCTGGAATCGGTCGAGACCGCCACGACCGTGCGGGTGCGCGACGGCAAGGCCGCGGTGACCGACGGTCCCTTCGCCGAGACCAAAGAACAGCTCGCGGGCTTCTACCTGATCGACGCGCCCGACCTGGACCGCGCGATCGAGGTGGCCCGCGGGCTGCCGCCGGCCCGCATCGGCAGCATCGAGATCCGGCCGGTGCGGGAGCTCCAGCCCTGAGCCCGGGGTGCGCGCGGTGGAACGCGGGGCGCGGGCGATGACCGCCCGGGCCGACGGCGAGGCGCGGGACGCCGAGGCGCGCGTCGCCGAGATCTACCGCGCCGAGTCGCGGCGCGTGCTGGCCACGCTCATTCGCATGCTGGGCGATTTCGACCTCGCCGAAGACGCCATGCAGGAGGCCTTTGCGGCGGCGGTCGAGCAGTGGCCAAAGGACGGCGTGCCCGACAACCCGCGCGCGTGGCTGATCTCGGCGGGGCGCTTCCGGGGCATCGACCGCATTCGGCGGCGCGAGCGGCAGGGCGAGCATCTCGAGCGGCTCGGCGGCGCGGGCGAGGTGCCGGGCTTCGGGCGGCCGACGGCCCGGCCCGACGAGGCGGCCGAAGCGACCTTCCCCGACGACCGGCTGCGGCTGATCTTCACCTGCTGCCACCCCGCCCTGGCCCCCGAGGCGCGCATCGCGCTGACGCTTCGCGAGGTGTGCGGGCTCACCACCGACGAGATCGCCCACGCGTTCCTGACGCAGGGCGCGACGCTGGCGCAGCGCATCGTACGGGCGAAGCGGAAGATCCGCGACGCGGGGATTCCCTACGTGGTGCCCGAGGGCCCCGACCTGCCTGAGCGCCTCGCGGCGGTACTCAGGGTGGTCTACCTGGTGTTCAACGAAGGATACTCGGCGGCCACCGGCGAGCACGTGGTGCGGGCGGATCTCTGCGCCGAGGCCACGCACCTGGCGCGGCTGCTGGTCGAGCTCATGCCGGCCGAGTCCGAAGCGAAGGGCCTGCTCGCGCTCATGCTGCTCCATCAGGCGCGGGCTGCAACGCGTACGTCGCCCGAGGGCGACCTCGTGCGCCTCGAAGACCAGGACCGCGGCCGCTGGGACCGGGCCCTGATCGCCGAGGGAGTGGCGCTGGTCGAAGAAGCGCTCGGGTCTCGCCGGATCGGGCCCTACGCGCTCCAGGCCGCGATCGCCGCCGTCCACGCCGAGGCCGACACGGCGGACGCGACCGACTGGGCGCAGATCGCCGCGCTCTACGACGTACTTGTCCGCGTCGAGCCGTCACCGGTGGTCGAGCTCAACCGCGCCGTGGCCGTCGCCATGCGCGACGGCCCCGCCCAGGGCCTCGCGCTGGTCGACGCCCTGCTCGCCCGGGGCGAGCTCGCCGAGTACCACCTCGCCCACGCCACCCGCGCCGAGCTCTGCCGGCGGCTCCGGCGGGTGGGCGACGCGGTCGCAGCCTACGACGAAGCGCTCCGATACGTGAAGCAGGAGCCCGAGCGGCGTTTCCTGGAG
>CBFGQV010000263.1:0-4488 GCA_965651045.1 uncultured bacterium | reverse complement strand
CCGAGGGCTGCCTGTCGATTCCCGGGCTGGAAGAAGTCGTGGAGCGGCCCTGGGCCGTCGAGGTGCGCGGTTTCGACCCGGAGGGCCGGCCGGTGACGATCGAGGCCGACGATCTGCTGGCGAGGGCGCTCCAGCACGAGATCGACCACCTCGACGGCGTGCTCTTCCTCGACCGCGTGAGCGCGCTCAAGCGCCGCATGGCGCTCAAGAAGTGGCGCAAGCTTCGTGAAGAGGCCGAGGCGGGTGCGTCGTGAGGGTTCTCTTCTGGGGCACGCCCTGGTTCGCGGTACCCACCCTCCGGGCGCTCGGCGAAGAGGGCCACGAGGTGGTCGGGGTGGTCTCGCAGCCCGATCGCCCGGCCGGTCGCGGGCGCACACTTCGCCCTTCGCCGGTTGCCGAGCTGGCTCGCTCCGAGGGGATTCCGGTGCTGACGCCGGAGCGTCCGAGGGGCGACGTGTTTCTGGACGCGCTTCGGGCGCTCGACCCCGAGATCTCGGTCGTGGTGGCGTACGGGCACATTCTCGGGCGTGAGGTGCTGGAGCTTCCGCGTCGCGGTTCGCTCAACGTGCACGCATCGCTGCTGCCCGAACTCCGCGGCGCGGCTCCCGTGCATTGGGCGATCGCGCGCGGCTTCGAGACGACCGGCGTCACCGTCATGCGCATGGTCGAGGCGCTGGACGCGGGTCCGATTCTGGTGCAGGTGGAAGAGCCGATCGGGCCCCACCAGAGCTCGACGGAGCTCGCCGCGCGGCTCTCGGAAGTGGGCGCGGCGGCGCTCGTGGAAACCCTCGGCCTTCTCGAGCTCGACGTGGTCGACGAGGTCGAGCAGGAGCACGAGCGCGCCACCTACGCGCCCAAGGTCGACCGCGAGGTGGCCCGCGTCGATTGGACCCGCCCGGCGCGCGAGGTGCGCGACCACGTGCGCGCCATGGACGAGGTGCCGGGCGCCTGGAGCCGGATGGGCGACGACGCGGTGAAGCTCTTCCGACCGCGCCTCGAGCCGCGCGGCACGCCGTGGTCGGGCGAGGCCGCTCCGGACGTTCCGCCGGGCACCGTGGTCGACGCCGAACCGGACTCGGGGCGCGGGCTCGGCGTGCGCTGTGCCGACGCGCTCGTGTGGATCGAAGAGGTGCAGCCCGCCGGAAAGCGGCGCATGGCCGCCGGCGACTGGCTCCGCGGCCGGGGCGCCGAACCGGGCCGGCGATTCGAGTAGCGCATGGTCGGGGGCGTGCCACGGCTGCACCTGGTGACCGACGACGACGTGCTCGCCTCCGGAGGGTTCGCCGACCTGGCCCGCGACGCGCTCGAGGCCGCCGATCGGCCGGTCGCGCTGCACCTGCGCGGCCCCCGCACGCCAGTCCGCGAGCTGCTCTCGTTGGCGAGGATCCTCGAGCCGATCGTCACGCGGTCCGGGGCGTGGCTCGTGATCAACGATCGGGTCGATCTCGCCGCCATCGTCGCGGCTCGGGGGGTCCAGCTCGGTGGGCGCAGCCTGCCCTGCGGTCGGGTGCGGGCGCTCCGGGCGGCCGGTCTCCTGCCGCGCCACCTCCGAATCGGCGTTTCGGTGCACGCGCCGGCCGAGGCCGAGCCCCTCGCGGGCGTCGACTGGCTCGTCGCGGGCACGGTCTTCGCGAGCGGCTCGCACCCCGGCCGACCGGGCGGGGGCCTCGGCCTCGTGCGCGACGTCGTGGCGGCGAGCCCGGCGCCCGTGGTGGCGATCGGTGGCATGACGCCCCAGCGCGTCGGCGACGTGATCGCGGCGGGCGCGCACGGGGTCGCCGCGCTCGGGGGGGTGTGGCGGCCTCCGGGGGGGTCCACCGCGAGGGCCGTTCAGGACTATCTTCAGGCGTTCGCCTCCGCCGCACCCGACCCGCCGAGCGACACGCCGTGAGCGACGACACCTCGACCATCACCGTGCACCTGAACGGCCGCGATCGCGCCGTGCCCGAGAAGCTGACGGTGCGGGGCCTTCTCGAACACCTGGAGCTGCGTCCCGAGCTGGTCGTGGTGGAGCTCAATCGGGAGATTCTCGACCGCGCGCGCCACGACGAGGTCGAGGTGCGCAGGGGCGACACGCTGGAACTGGTCCATTTCGTAGGCGGCGGATGAACGCGCCGCGCACGCAGGAGAACGCATGAGTCAGGACACCCCTCGAGCATCGGCCGCCGCGGACGTGCAGGACGACGCGCTGGTCATCGCCGGCCGTACCTTTCGTTCACGTCTGATCGTCGGCACGGGAAAGTACCGCTCGAACGCCGAGATGGTCGACGCGATTCGCGCGAGCGGGGCCGACATGGTGACCGTCGCCGTGCGGCGCGTGGACCTCGACCGGGACAACGAGGAGGGCATTCTCCACCACCTGGACCCGGACGAGTTCTTCCTGCTGCCGAACACCGCCGGCTGTTACACCGCCGACGACGCGGTTCGCTACGCCCGGCTCGCGCGCGCCGCGGGCTTCACGAACTTCCTGAAGCTCGAGGTGATCGGCGACGAAACCACGCTGCTTCCGGACGTCGAGCAGACCCTCGAAGCCGCACGGATCCTGGTGGCCGAGGGCTTCGAGGTGCTGGCCTACACCAACGACGACCTGATCACGGCGCTCAAGCTCGAAGACGCGGGGTGCGCGGCCGTCATGCCCCTCGCGAGCCCGATCGGGTCGGGGCTCGGGGTCGTGAATCCCTACTTCATTCGCGAGATCAAGCGTCGCCTCGAGGTGCCGGTCATCGTCGACGCGGGGGTCGGCACGGCGTCGGACGCGTGCATCACGATGGAGCAGGGGGTGGATGGCATTCTCATGAACACGGCGCTGGCGGCCGCGACGCACCCCGTGGCCATGGCGCGCGCGATGCGGCATGCCACGGAGGCCGGCCGGCTCGCGTTCCTCGCCGGGCGCATGCCCGCGCGCGAGATCGCGGTGCCCTCGTCTCCGACGAAGGGGATGCTCGACTGACGGGCGCCCGCGTCGGCACCCCGCGAAGGTTGGTCCGATGGGGGTGAGTCCGGGGCGGGGCGCGGCGCTGGCGGTCCTCGCCGAGGTGGGGCGGGGCCGCCGCATCGACCGTTCGTTCGACAGCCGCGCCCACGCGCTCGATGACCTCGAGCGACGCTTCGCGCACGAGCTGGCCTACGGCACGGTGCGCTTCCGCGGTCGCCTCGACCACCTGATCGCGCGCTCGCTCGACCGGCCCCTCGAGCGGCTCGAGCGGGCGGTGCTCGACGTGCTGCGGCTCGGCGCCTACCAGGTGCTCTTCATGGACGTGCCGTCGTACGCCGCGGTCTCGCAGGCGGTCGATCAGGTGCGCGCCGCGGGAGCGCCGAGGGCGAGCGGGCTGGTCAACGCCGTGCTCCGGGCCGTGGCGCGCGAGGGCGACGTCGACGCGCACTACCCGGCGTTCGCGAGCGATCCGGCAGGCTACCTGTCCACCTGGGGGTCGCATCCGCGCTGGATGGTGGAGCGATGGTTGGCCCGCTGGGGCGCCGACGAGGTGCGCCAGCTCGTCGAGGCGAACAACCGACCGCCGCCGCTCGGCTTCGTTCCGCTCCGTCGGGGTGAGTCCGGTCTCGACGAGGCGTGTGCGGCGATCGAGGCCGCCGGCGGGAGCGCCGCACGTGTGGGGCGGGGCGCCGACTCTCTGTGGGTCGAGGGTCTCGCGGTGGATGCCCTGCTCGAGGCGGTGCCCGGCTTCGTGCAGGACCCGGCCGCCACCCTGGTCGGGCGCTACGTGGGGGTTCGCGAGGGCGATACCGTGGCGGACCTCTGCGCCGCACCGGGTGGAAAGGCTCTGTATCTCGCACGCGCCGGGGCCTATGTTGTCGCGTCGGATCCCACCTCGATTCGCCTCGCGCTGTTGCGCGCGAACGTGGCTCGTACCGGGCTCGCGATCCGCGTGGTGCGCGCCCGGGCCGAGGACCCTCCGATCGCGCGCGCCGACGTGGTGCTGGTCGACGCCCCCTGCACGGGTACGGGAACGTTGCGGCGACACCCGGACGCGCGCTGGCGGTTGAGCGCCGCAGACGTGACCCGCCTCGCGCGGGTCCAGGCACGCATACTGCAAGGTGCATCGCGCGCGGTACCTCGTGGGGGTGTTCTGGTGTACAGCACCTGCACGCTCGAGCGAGAAGAGAACGAAGGCGTCGTCGACGGCTTTCTCGCCGGGAACGCCGGGTTCGGGCTCGAAGCGTCGCCCGTGTCGGGGCTGGAGGACGTCGACGAGCGGGGGTGCCTGGCCGTCCTGCCCGCCCGGACCGGGTTCGACGGCGCGTTCGCCGCCCGAATGAGATGCGGGTGACCATGGATTTTTCGAGGACGAAGCATGCAGCTCGGTAGCTCGCTCCGCCGCCGTCGCGGCGACGATCGGCCGCGCCCCGAGGTCGACGACGCGTCGGCCGGTGGTGCTGGTCCGGGGCTGCGCGCGCGCTTCGAGCGGCTCGACCCGCGCGCCCGGCTGCTTCTGGTTGCTGCCGCGGTCGTGGTCGTGGGCTGGGGCG
>CBFGQV010000262.1:0-4488 GCA_965651045.1 uncultured bacterium | reverse complement strand
TTCCTGCTCCTGCTCATCTCCTGCTTCGCCGTCATCGCCACGCTGCTCGCGGCCATCGGCGCCTACACGCTCCTCTCGCGTTCGCTCGCCCGCCGGACACGGGAACTCGGCATTCGCGTCGCGCTCGGCGCAAGCCCGACGCGGGCCGTCGCGCGGCTGGCGAGGGTGGGACTCCTACCCGCCGTCGTCGGCGTGTCTTTGGGGCTCTCGGTCGCGCTCTTTCTCACGCGTCTTCTCGATGCACTCCTGTTCGGCGTCGAGCCCGGGGATCCCAGGGCGCTCGGTGCGGCGGCGGCGGTTCTCCTGCTGCTCGTCGCCCTGGCCAGCGTGAGGCCGGCCCGCCGAGCCCTCGACCTGGACGTCGTCGGCGCGATCCGGACCGAATGACTACTCCGGCGCCGACCCCTGGGCGATCGTCAGCAGCAGCGCGGTGTCTTCGAGCGCCTTGATGTCCTGCGCGTGACCGGGGCCGAAGAAGAGGACCTGGCCACGGCCGAGGCCGAACTCCTCCTCACCGACACGGTAGCGGAGCGCACCCTGCAGTACGTGGATCGTCATCGGGCTCTCGGCGTGGTGGGTGCCGACCTCGACCCCCGCGGCAAGGACCGTGAGCGTGAGGCGCATCGGACCCGCCTTGACCAGCGTCCGACCGGCCCGTCCGCTCCGATCATAGCCGTCGTCCGCCTTGAGCTCCTGAATCTGCTCGGTCAGGTCGAAGGTCAGCTTCTCTCCGGCGAGCGCGCGTGTGAGCGAGGACATCGGCACCTCCTGACGGGTCGCTTGCCCGGCGCCCGTACGCCGGACCGTATACGGAGCATACGGGGCCGGGGTGCCGGTCGTCAAAGCGGGAGGGGGCCGCCCTACCGCCCGCACGCGGTGACGGGTACTGTTCAGGGTGCGTTCCCTTCTACCCCACCGACCATGACCTTTCAGGGTGACTGGCGCGATTCGTTTCCCGGCGTCAACGCCGCGAGCCACTTCCGCCTTCGCGCCGAAGAGTACATCGAACGGCTGCCGGTCGAGGCGCGCGCGGTCGCGGACGACATCGACGGCCGAGGGTGGGTGCCCGAATCGCTCGAGGGGGTACCGCAACCCGCGCTCGACGAGGTGGAGAGCCTCTTCGAGCGCGCGCGTGACGCCCTCGCCGAGCACGATCTCGACGCGGCCCGCGGGCACCTCCAGGACGTGATCGCCTACTGCACGCCCGCCGCCTGAGCCGAGATCCATGGCCGACTCCAACAAGCGTCTGATCGTGGTGGGCGACCGCGTCCTGATCGCCCCCGAAGAAGGCGAAGACCGTACCAAGGTCGGACTCTACCTGCCCGCGACCGCCGTCGACCGCCAGGCCGTGCAGGGCGGCAAGGTCATGGCCACCGGGCCGGGCACGGCCGTCTCCGCCCCGACCGAGCTCGACGAGGAGCCGTGGAAGATCGGCGCCGCCGAGCCCCGATACATGCCGCTGCAGGCCCGGGTCGGCGACTACGCCATCTTCTTCCGGAAGGCCGCGGTCGAGATCAGCTTCGAGGGCACGCGTTATCTGGTGGTGCCGCAGGCCGCGATCCTCGCGCTGGTGCGCGAGGAGGACGAAAACGATCCGGGCCTGATCCCGATATGACCACGGGCCTGCGGCGGACTCATGATCGCCGGTCAGCGCCCCCTCCGGCACCATCCGCGTCACCCCGCCGTACCGTTCCGCCCACCACGAGGGCGGCCGCGATGATCAGCAGGTTCTTGATGATGTACTGCCCTTCCATCGTCGGCGCCCACGGGTAGCGCCCTGGCTGGAAGGTCGCCTCGGGCAGCAGCACGAGCGGCAGGAACGTGCCGACCATCTGCATCGCAAGCAGCGCGATCGCGATCCGTATGCCGCCGCGCCACAGGAAGCACACACCGATCGCGACCTCCCACCAGCCGATGACCGAGACCCAGAGGTCCGGTGCGCCGAAGGGCAGGAACTGCACGGTGTCCCGCACGAGGGGCGCGGCGGGTGACAGGCCCAGCGGCTTGAGCACCCCGAACAAGATGAAGATGACCGCCAGGGCGTACCGGAGCGCCGGTACGCCCCACCGGTCCATCGTCGCCGCGATGCGCCGGTCGAGCCGGTCGAGGCCGTCGGTCTTCAGCGGATGCCCACCAGCCCGCGCACGCTCTCGATCAGGCGGGGGGCGTCCCACCCGATGCCCTGCCGGAAGACGATGCGTGTGTCGCGAATGTGTCCGAGGGCCTCGACGTCGCCCTCGATCACGACCAAATCGGCGACCTTGCCGGCCTCGACGGTCCCCACCTCGCCATCGATGCCGAGCACCTTCGCGCCGTTCGCGCTCATGATCTGGACCACCTCGGCGGGGGTGAAGCCGGCCTCCAGCAGCAGCTCGTAGTTGCGCTGGTCGCCGAATCCGGGGGGCGCGGCTCCGTAGCCCGTGGGGTCGACCCCGGCAGCCAACAATCCCCCGGCCTCGACGAACGCCTTCTCGTACTCGAGCGCCTTCTGATAGACGGCAGGGTCGATCGCCCCCCGCCCGGCCCGCCGCGCTTCGGCAATCTCCCGCACCTCGGCCGCGATCTCGGGCGCCAGAATGTCGTAGACGCGCTCCTCGATCGGGGCTCGCCCGGCCACCGAGATCTCGTAGACCACGAGGGTCGATGTCATCGGCACGTCATTCTCGATCATGTCGCGGAAAGTCGCCTGCACCTCCGCCGAGTTCACATCGAGTTCGTCGTAATCGTTCCGGAACCCGGGCGGGCACTCGTCGGGCTGTTTGTCGGGGTCGTACTCGCTGTTCGCGAACAGGCCGTGCTCGAGGTTGTCGATGCCGAGCGCGACCGCCTCACGGTACCCCACCGAGCACAGGTGGGCCGTGACCTTCACGCCGTGCCGGTGCGCCTCTTCGATCGCCGCGCCGAGCTCGGCGCGGCTGATCCAGGTGTAGGCCTTGAACCAGTCGACACCCTCTTCGGCCCAATACCTCACCACCCGCCGCGCCTGCTCCGGCCCCTCGAGCAGCGTCATGGTCGTCGGGCCTTGCTCACCGGTCAGGTAGGGTCCCGTCGTGAACATGGTCGGCCCGATCGTGCGCCCCGCCTCGATCTCACGCCGCAGGTTGAGTTCCTCGTACGGATAGCGCGCACCCGTGGTGCGGATCGTCGTCACACCCGACGCCAGGTAGAGCCTGGAGCCGCTGAACGAGAGCTGCGCGGCGCGCCCGTTGCCACCCGTGTAGTAGCTGTGGTTGTGAAGCCCCACGAGGCCCGGGATCACGGTGTGCCCCGCGAGGTCACGGACCTCGGCCCCGGCGGGTATGCTCACCTCGCCGGCAGCCCCCACGGCAGCGATGCGATCCCCCTCGATCAGCACGGTCTGGCCGGTCCGGGCGGGCGCGCCCGTGCCGTCGAGGAGCTTCACATTGGTGAGCGCCACCACCGGAGCGTCGACCGCGACGAACTCGCGGAACGCCTCCGGCGCGCGCTGCTGGGCGGCCAGGGGAGCGGCCGACGGAACGGTCGACGGCGCCCCGGCCATCGCCAGCGCCAGAGTGAACACTGCGAGTGTGCGGCGAATGGTCATTCCCTACTCTCCACGTCGAAGACGAACTTCATGCCGGCCTCGAGGTGCTCCGCGATGTGGCAGTGCACCATCCACCGGCCGGGGTTGGTGATCTCGAGCAGAATGTCGGTGGTCGAACCCGCCGGCAACAGCACGGTGTCCTTCCAGCCGAGGTGAGGGTTCTCGACGCCGTTCTGCGAGAGCACGAGAAAGCGCTGCCCATGAATGTGCAGCGGGTGCTGCATCGCGTGGAACGAGCCACGGTCGTTGTGCACACGGATCCGCACCACGTCACCCACGCGAAACCGCCAGTCGATGTCCATGTTCTCGCGACCGGTCGCGGCGTCACGCAGAACCCATCGCACCTGTCGGCCCGTAACCGCCCAGTTCATCATCGGCATCGTACCCGTCCACTCGACCGGGTTGAAGAACACCCAGTCGTATCCCATCGATTGCTCGACGATCATCGGCAGCGAGTCGACCTCGAGCGCCATGACCAGATCGAAGTCCGGGGGATCACCGAACCGGTGACGGAACCGCTCGACGTCGGCTACGACGTCTTCGTGCACCCGACGCTCCTCGAAGGCCGCCGCGAGGTCGGGAACGGCGTCCGGCCCATCGACCCGGACCACACCGAGTTCACTGAACTCCTCGAGGAAGAGGCCCTGCTGGTGGTTGATGCCCTGGACCTGATTGACCAATGCCCAGCGGCCTGCCGCCGGGAAGCGCACGTCGACCACGTACCGTTCGGCCGGACCCAGGACGACGCTTCGCGCTCCGACCTCACGTACGAACCGCCCCACGTCGGTCGCGACGACCTTGAGCGGGAGCGCGGTCGCTCCGTCTCGGCTCGATGCATCGCCCACTCCGAGCCTTCGAAACGACACGTTGAAGGTGCGGGTGTTGGCCGCGTTGGTCAGGTAGAAGCGCACCACCTCGCCGGG
>CBFGQV010000261.1:0-4493 GCA_965651045.1 uncultured bacterium | reverse complement strand
TTCCAGAATCTCGTCGCGGCTGGCGCCCTGCCAGAGCGTCGGGGTCTCCACGTGGCCGACGATGCCGACGCCGGTGAGGGCCCAGCGCGGGTACACGAGGAAACCGACGTAAGGGCTCCTGAGGTCGGCGGTCTTCTCGACCTCGATCGAGACCGTGTACGGGTGCCCGTCCGACCCCTCGAAGGCGGGGGGGCGGTCGTGGACCCGGAAGTAGCCACCGAGCGTGGTGTCGTCGGGTGGCCCTTCGTCGGGTCGGTCGGGGGCGGGTGGCTCGTTCACGGCACGGAAAGGTAACGCCCGCGCCGACTGGACGGGACCATGACCCGCCGGTAGCGTTGCCGGTGGAGACTCCGCCCGTCGACCTACGCCCCCGACCGAGCATGCGCGCAGCCGTCTTTCACGAACACGGCGGGCCCGAGGTGGTCCGCGTCGAGGACCGACCGACCCCCGAGCCCGGCCCAGGCGAGGTGCGGCTCGCCGTGCGGGCCGCCGCCATGAACCATCTGGACCTCTGGGTGCGGCGCGGCCTGCCGATCGAGACAACCATGCCGCACGTCGGCGGATCCGACATGGCAGGGGTCGTCGACGCGGTCGGCGCGGGGGTCGATCCGGCGGTCGTGGGCGCGCGCGTGGTCGTGGATCCATCGCTCGACTACGACTGGTACGATCAGGCGCCGCGCGGGCCGTCGTTCACCGATCGACCGCTGCGGCTGATCGGCGAGCACACCGACGGGGGCTTCGCCGAGTACGCGGTGGTACCCGCGACGAATCTGCTCGAGCTGCCCGAGGCGGTCGCGTTCGAAGACGCGGCTGCGGCGGCGCTCGCGGCCGTGACCGCGTGGCGGGGGCTGCTCGTCCGCGGCGCGCTGAGGCCGGGCGAGACGGTGCTCGTGACCGGCGCGTCGGGCGGCGTGGGCACCATGGCCGTGCAGATCGCGGCGCGCGCCGGCGCGAGGGTGCACGCGCTCACCTCGGGCCCCGAAAACGTAGCGCGAGTTCTCGAACTGGGAGCACACGAAGCATGGGACCGGACGAGCGGCGACGACTGGGCGAAGCACCTGAAGCGCGCGACCGAGGGCGGGGTGGACCTCGTGTTCGATTCGGTGGGCGAGGCGCTCTGGGCGTCGCTCGTGCGCGTTTTGAAGGTGCGGGGGCGGCTGGTGAGCTACGGGGCGACGACGGGCGCGACCGGCACGCTCGACCTGCGCCACCTCTTCTGGAAGCAGCTCTCGCTCCTGGGCACCACGATGGGCACACCGGCCGAGTTCCGCGCCGCGATGCACGCGGTCTTCCGGGGCGAGCTGAAGCCCGTGGTGCACGCGGTGCTTCCCCTCGACGAGGCGCGCCGGGCGCACGAGCTGCTCGAGGCCGGAGGCGTGTTCGGCAAGCTCGTTCTGGTGCCTTGAGCTTCGGGGGATTCCGGGCCGTCGGGGCCGCCCTCTCGGTCGCGGGCGCGGGGTGGCTGGCCGCCTGCGGAGGCGAAGGAGCGGGCCTGCCCGGCGTCGAGCGTCGCGACTCGGCGGGCGTCGAGATCGTGGTGAGCCCGGCCGAGGACCGCCCGCTGGCGTGGAGCTTCGACGCCGAGTTCTCGCTCGGCGGCGAGGAGACCGACGAGGAATCGTTCTACCGGGTGAGCCCGCGCACGGTGGGCACCGATACGTCGGGGCGCATCTACGTCCTGGACAGCGACGCCTACCGGGTGGTGAGCTTCGACGGGCAGGGCGAGGCGCTCTGGATGGCCGGACGCCAGGGGCAGGGGCCCGGTGAACTCGCCTTTCCCTTCGGGCTCGCCGTGACGCCCTCGGGCGAGGCGATCGTGACGGACTTCGAGAAGCGGGCCCTGCCACGCTTCGGCGACGGCCAGGAGCTCGAGCCCCTCGCGCTCCCCTTCCCGCCGGGCAACCTGTCCGTCGACTGGGGCGACGGGGCGCTGGTCGCGCAGCGCGCCGAGTTCACGCCCGAGGGCACGCGCCGCACGCTCTACCGGGTCGGTGCGGGCGGCGACACGGTGGCGCTGGCCCGGTTCCAGGGTGGGGCGGGCCGGCCGGTGTCGTTCGAGAGCTGCGGCATCTCGATCACCGCCATGGGCCCCATCTTCGAGCCCAGCCACCCGTGGGACGCGAGCTCGGCCGGCGTGGCCTACGCGCCGTCGGCCGAGTACGAAGTGCGTTGGGTCGTGGACGGCGCGTTGAGCCGCGTGCTCCGGCGTGGGCTGCCGCCGCGCCTCGCCGACCGCGACGACGCGCTCGCCAGCCAGGGCGAGGGCATGCGCATCGGCGTCGGCGGCGGCCAGACGCGCCTCTGCGACCCCGAAGAAGCCGTCGATCAGCGAGGCTTCGCGCCCGAACTGCCCTGGATCGCCGGCATGATCGTCGCGCCCGACGGGGCGCTCTGGATTCGGCGGTTCGAGGCCGCCGAGGGTGAAGATGGGCCGATCGACCTGTTCGACCCGACGGGGGCCTACCTGGGTACACTGCCTGCGAACGCGCCGATGCCCATCGCCTTCCTGCCCGACGGGCGGGTGCTGGTCGAAGAGGTCGACGAACTGACCGAGATCGAACGAATCGTGGTCGGGCGGCTCGCGATCGGCGAAGCCGCCGGCGCCGGCGGGGGTGGCTGAGGGCCGATCCCCACGCCGGCGCCGTCAGAGGCGCTTCCGGTCAGTCCATCTCCATCGGCATCGACGGAGCGGGCGCGTGCTGGCAGGTCACGTTCGGGTTGAACTCGGCGAACAGGCCGGTCGGGTTGTCGCGCGGCACCCAGACGTGCAACTCGTAGTGCGCCGCGAGGCCGTGCGACTCGTCCATCTCGGTCGCCGGGTCGTCGATCATGCTCACGAACTCCTCGCCCATCAGGCTCGGGGGTGCGGTGTTGCCCGCCGCGGCCCAGGCGTCCTGGAACACCAGATACTCGACCGCGACCAGGCGCTCGGTGCCGTCGGCCTGCGGCTCGTAGACGAGCACTTCGGGCTCGGCGAGGTCGATCACGCCGTCCGTGCCGTCGACCGGCATCGACTCGGGAATCAGCCCCAGCCGTGCGGGGTGCAGGTAGTGCACGCCCATGGCGCCGTCGGTCGCGGGCAGGCCGACCATCTCGGCGGTGACGCAGGCGCCCGTCGGATCGCGCATGAAGCCGTCGGCCATCGCCGCCTCGGTGGTGGCGTAGCGCTCGGCGATCGCCGCGATGGTGGCGTCGACCGGCGCCGCGCTCGGCGCCGCCGCGGCCGGGGGGGCGGCCTCTTCGGCGGGTGGGGCGTCGTCGGCCCCCGAGCAGGCCGAAAGGACAAGAACCGTAGACAACGCAAGCAACCGTCGCATGGTACCTCGTGGTAGGAGGAAATCGTGCGTCCAGCGGTGGCGGGGGACCACGGTACTACCGGACGCCCGGGCGTTACAAGGATTTCGTCGTCGTGTTCGGGCGCCCGCCAGGTGCGGCGCGGGCGTCGAGAGAGAACGAGCGGCGGCCCGAGACGTGACGCGTCAGGCCGGCGTCAGGCTGACGTCAGGCTGGCGTCAGCCTCGCGTCAGGCTGTCGTCAGGCTCCCCAGGGCGGGGGCGGAGCGGGCACCGGCCTCGTCAGGTCGAACTCGGCGCGGAAGCGGCGATCGGTGCCCTCGCGCACGAGGTGGTAGACCCACCGCTCACCGGGCACGAGCTCGACGGTCCAGACGTTGGTCGCGGCCTCGGGTATGAGGTCAGCGGTGTGCGCGTCGGCGTGGAATGCCTGCCGCTCGGCGGTACCCGGCTCTCGCGTATCGCCGCCGTACATGGTCACCTCGTCTTCGGTGCCGTCTTCGTGCCGGTGGTCGTGCTTGAGCCGCAGGCCGTCGGCCGTGCGCGTGAAGACCCAGGTGCGCGAGCGGTTCTCGCCGACGTGGAAGGGCACCCGGATCTCGTCTTCGCCGCATTCGCGTACGTGCATGACGAGCATCGCTTCGTCGAACGACGCATCGGGCGGCTCGCTCTCGGTCACGCGACCCTCGAAGGCCTGGCCGCAGAGCGATTCGAGCGACGCCCAGAACGCGTCGTGGGGGGCGGCGGTCTCTGCGGCGGTCTCGGTGGCGGCAGGCGCGGTCTCGGTCGAGGGCGGGGCGTCGGGGGGCGGCGCGTCACCCTGACAGGCGAGGAGCAGGAACGCGGCGGCGAGCGAAGCGTGCTTCATGGGGGGATCTCCGGTCGGGGGTCTCCAGAGCTACGACTCCCCTGGGCGTCGCGCAATCGATAGCTTGGCCGGCATGGATCTCAGAGAAGCCCAGGCCCGGGTCGACGCCTGGATCGGACAGTTCGAAGAGGGCTACTGGCCCCCGCTGGTGAACCTGGCGCGCCTGACCGAAGAGGTGGGCGAGTTGGCGCGGCTGCTCAACCACCTCTACGGCGCCAAGACCAAGAAGCCCGACGAGCCCGAGCAGGACCTCGCGCTCGAATTGGCCGACGTGCTCTTCGTGCTGCTGGTGCTCGCCAACGAGCAGGGCGTCGACCTGCAGGACGCACTCG
>CBFGQV010000260.1:0-4511 GCA_965651045.1 uncultured bacterium | reverse complement strand
GAGCGTCGTGACGAAGCCCGTGACCTCGAGCGGGCCATCGGAAAGCGTCCAGCGGCAGTCGCGCGCGCGCCGGTCGAGCGCGGCCGCCGCGTGGAGCCACCCGGCCGCCACCAGAACGAAAAGCCCCGCGACGACCGGGAGGCGGTCGGCGGGGCGAGTCCATGGCTGGTTGGGCAGTGCGAGAAGGAGTCCGGCGATGGGCAGCGCCGGGAGCGGCGCGCCCGCGAGTCGAAGGGCCACCCCGGCTGCCAAGGCCAGGGCGAGGGCCGTCACGGGCGGGAGCCGGGAGGTCAGGGTGGCCGCCTCCGTCTCCGCCCCACATCAGGCCGGTTCAGCGTTCGCGTGCCTCCTTCACACCTCGGCCGTGGCGATCGGGTTCCTGCTCCTGATCGAACAGGCTGGTCTGCGCGCGATCGACGAAGATGCGCGCGCGCTCTTCTCGGTCCTCTTCGGCGAGTCGCGCCCTGAGAATCCGCCGCACCTTGAGGTCCGAGTGGACGGACGCCGCCAGCATGACGAGCATGCCGATCACGAGCGCGCCGAACGCCACCACGGTGAGCGGCACCCGGTAGAGCGTCGCCATGCCGAGCCGGAGCGTCACCCGCTGCCCCCCGTTCATGGCCGCGAAGGCCATGGAGAGGAAGAGCACCAGGAGAACGCCCGCGCCCGCGGCGAACCGGCTCATCGGGCGCGCCTCAGGCCGACACCCTCGTCTGGGCGCCTTCGCTCACCAGCCGCCCCGCGAAGGTGGCGCCGGTCGTGGACTCGAGGCGCACGGTCCGGTACTCGCCGATCCAACGCGAATCGCCCGGAAACGCCACCACCTTGTTGCGGCGCGTACGACCGAGCACGTGACCCGGGTCACGGGCCTCCTTCTCGATGAGCACTTCTTCGACGCGGCCGACCTCGCCCGTGTTGATCTCGGCCTGGATTCCGCGCGCCACCGCGATCAGCCGCTCGAGGCGCTGCTGCGCGACGTCGTCGGGCAGGAACCAGTCGTCGGGCATGCGCGTCGCCGGGGTGCCCTCACGGGGCGAGTACTTGTAGGTGAAGGCGTCGTCGAAGCGCACGCGGCGCATGAGCTCGAGCGTGCCTTCGAAGGCTTCGTCGGACTCGCCCGGGAACGCCACGATCACGTCGGTCGAGAGCGCGATGTCGGGAATCGCCTCGCGCACCATGTCGACCTTCTCCAGGAACGATCCGACGGTGTAGCGCCGGAGCATGCGCTTGAGCGTCTGGTCGTCGCCGGCCTGCACCGGCAGGTGGAGCTGCTCGCAGACCGCGCCCTCGCCGGCCATCACCTCGACGAGCTCGGGCGTGACGTCGTTCGGGTGCGGCGAGGTGAAGCGCACCCGGCGAATGCCCGGCACGCGCGCCACCTCGGTGAGCAGCCTGGCGAACGACCACGCACCGTGCACGTACGAGTTCACGGTCTGGCCGAGCAGCGTCACCTCGGTCACGCCGCGCGCCGCGATGCCCCGGATCTCGCCCAGCACCTCGTCGGGCGAACGGTTCTTCTCGGGGCCCCGCACGTAGGGCACGATGCAGTAGGTGCAGCGGTGGTCGCAGCCGCGCTGGATCGGCACCCAGGCGGCCACCGACGACGTACGGCGCTGTTCGAGCCCCTCGTAGTTCTCGCCCGTGTCGAGCTGGAGCACGGTGAGCTGCGGACCGCGCTGGCGCGAGGTCGCCCCCGAGGTCACGGGCGACGACGTGCCCGGGCGGCCCGCGGGGCCCTCCGAAGCCCCACCCCCGCGCGCGATGCGGTCGAGCGCCTCGGGCAGTCCCCGGTAGCCGTCGGGCCCCATCACAAGGTCGACGTAGGGGGCCTTCTCGAGCAGGCTCTCGCCCATGCGCTGCGCCATGCATCCGGTGACGCCGATGAGCAGGTCCGGGTTCTCGCGCTTGAGGCCGTTGAGCTGCGCCACCCGCCCCAGCACGCGCTGCTCGGCGTGCTCGCGAATCGCGCAGGTGTTCACCAGGACGACGTCGGCCTCTTCGGGCGAGCTCGCGATCGCGTAGCCCCGCGCCTCGAGCACGCCCTGCATCAGCTCGCCGTCGCTGATGTTCATCTGGCAACCGTACGTTTCGACGTACGCGCGCTTCTTCGGGGCCATGGCTTCAGGGGGGTGTGGACGATGGGCCGGGTCGCGAGCAGACAATATACAGTGCCTCCGCCGATCCCTGCAGGACGCCGGCCTCGAGGCCCGGCCCCGCACCTGGCTCCAGGCTGACCCGCAGGTAGTCGCCGGTCAAGCCGACCCCGCCGTTCTCCGGCACCACGACGGCCCGCTCTCCGACCCTGCGCGCCCGGTAGCGCCGCCCCTTCTCGTCGACGAGATCGCGGAGCTCTCGGCTCCGCTCGCCGGCCACGCGTTGCGGCACGGGGGATTCGCGGGCGAGCCCCGCGGCCACGGTGCCGTCGCGCGGCGAAAACGGAAAGACGTGCAGGTACGTGTAGGGCAGCTCCTCGACCAGCGCCCGCGTCTGCTCGTGGTCGGCGTCGGTCTCGCCCGGAAAGCCGGTGATGATGTCGGCACCGAGGCCGAGCACCGGCAGCCGCGCGGCGATCTCGAGCGCCCGCCTCCGATACTGTTCACGCGTGTGCCAGCGGCGCATGCGGCGGAGCACGGGGTCGGCCCCCGATTGAAGCGGCATGTGCAGGTGGGGTGCGACGCGGTCGCCCGCCGTCACCAGCAGATCGAGCAGCGGCGCGTCGATCTCGGTGGCCTCGACACTGCCCAGGCGGAACCGCACGTCCGGCACCTCGTCCACGAGGCGGGCGAGCAACCCGGCGAGGGTCGCCTTCGGGTCGAGGTCCCGCCCGTAATGGCCGATGTGGACGCCGGTCAGCACGAGCTCGGGGTGCTCGCGGGCGAGCAGCCGTGCCTCGGCGACGATCTCGTCGGCGGGCCGTGAGCGGCTCGCGCCGCGCGCAAGCCGGGTCGCACAGAACGCGCACTTACGGTCGCACCCGTCCTGGATCTTCAGCCAGCCCCGCGTCGCCCCCTCGCGCCGCTGCAGCAGCTCGCCGCCCACCGGCTCGGTGTCCATGCGGTCGAGGGCGCGTCGGAGCCCGAGCTGCACCAGGGGGCTCTCTCCACCGGAATGGCCGGCGCCGTGGGCCGCCAAAGCCACCTGCGACGCGTCATGGCCGGGAACGACCGCCCGCACCCCCGCCATCGATCGGTACGTCTCGGCGCGCAACGCGGCCGAGCACCCGGCGACGACGATCTCGACATCCGGCCGCTCGCGATGGACCCGTCGAATGAAGCGCCGGGCCTGCGCGTCGGCCTGGTTGGTCACCGTGCAGGTGTTCACCACGCACAGCTCCGCCTCGTCGAGGCCACTCACCGTGTGGGCGCCGCGCGCCTCGAGCTCCTGGCGCATGCGCTCGGTGTCGTACTGGTTCGCCTTGCAGCCGAAGGTGTGGTAGAAGGCGCGCACCGACATGGACCGCCCGCGCCCTAAAAGCCCGAGATGCGTACCGACGTCGAAAGCCGCCAGAAACGCTCCTCGAGGGTGCCCGACTGGCGAGTGCCGCGGTCGAGCGCGAACTCGACCGAGGCGAGCGTCGTGCCCCCGGCCTGGAGGAGCTGCATGCCGAGCCCGGCCGTGAGCGCGGACTCGACCGGGTCGTCACCCGCTTCGACCGGGAAGGGCAAGGGCGCCCGCCGATACCCGACTCTGAGCGCGCTCGGCTTGCCGAGCACGGACACGCCGGTCCATTCGGCTCCGCCCCCCACCGTCAGCGTACTGCGACCGCTCACCCCGCCCTGGACCGTTCGGGTCTTCGACCAGTCGGCCCAGTGCGCCCCCGCGCTCACCCCGAGGCGTGAGGACAGCGACGCCGACCCGCCGACGCGGAATTCGGCGGGCATGGCGAAGGTGCCGCTCCCGCCGTCGGTGTCGGCGCTCGCTTCCGCCTCGAGGTCCTCCGACCAGGTGTAGGACGCCGCGAGCCGACCCACAGAACCGAGGTCGACCGACGCGCCGAAGGTCGCGGTGAGCCCGCTGTACCTCCAGAAGCCCCCGATCTCGTAGGGCGGCACGGAGGTCTCGACCTCGAGCGAGTCGAAGGTCCGGGTGAAGCGGCGGGTCAGGTCTCCGAGGTGCGTGCCGACCTGGACGCCCAGGGCGACGTTCGGCGTGATGCGCCGGGCCACCCCGAGACGAATCGCCGACACGCCGCCGTCCGACACGAACTCGTCGGTGACGCGTGCCTGGGTGCCGGTTCCGGCGAGCACCAGCGTCTGCTGGCGCTCGAGCCGCCACCGCTGATCCAGCACGCTTCCGAAGCCGATCGACACGTTTCCGAGCCCCCGAACCGGGTAGGACGCCCCCATGACCGGGAAGCGGGTGCCGGACGCGTCGGTGCCGGACCCCGCCTCTTCGGCCGATGTCCACGCAGCTTGCGCCGTGAAGGTGAGCGCCGGAATGGCCAGATCGGCGGCGGCCGCGGGATCGCTCGGCAGCAGGTACGCGCCGGGCAGCCCCACCCCGATGCCGCC
>CBFGQV010000259.1:0-4513 GCA_965651045.1 uncultured bacterium | reverse complement strand
GGTCTGGGCTTCGGCGTTCGACTTCTCGCCGGCCGCGACCGCGACCGGCTCGTCGACCCGCTCGATGCGAAGTGGCTGCTCGTCGCGGAGCAGCGTGAAGCGGTACTGCTCGCTCACGCCGTGCAGGAAGTAGCCGTCCGGGTGCCAGGCCCAGTGCTCGCCGGGCGAGAACGGCACGCTGTTGATGGAGACGCTCGAGCCGTCGGGGCCTTCGCGCCGCGCTTCGAGCGTGGGCGCCTCGTAGCCCACGTCGGGCACCATGAGCGTGTCGACGATCGTGCCGTCGGGGGACACGCGTTGCAGCCCGGTGCGCCAGTTCTGGATGTCTTCGCTCGTGTCGACCACGGGCGTCAGAATCGTGTCGCCGCGCCCGAGTGAGGGAGGCGTCGAGGTGCTGAAGTTGCCCGAGATGACCGGCCAGGTGTCGGTCGGTTCGAGGTCCGGTCCGAAGAGTTGCAGGCGTGCGTTGCCTACGTCGCGCACCACGAGCCGGCCGTCGGAGAGCATGAGCATGCCGTCGGGCCGGCCGAACTCGCCGGGGCCGCCGCCGCTCCGGCCGAGGGTGCGCTGATAGGCGCCGTCGGGGCCGTACACGCGCACGGCCGGAATCTGCGCGTCCAGCGCGAAGATGCGCCCGTCGGGAGCCACGGCGAGCGCCCGAAGCTGCCCGAACATGTATTCTTCGTCGCCCTCGAGCACCCCGATCGTGACCTCGGGCTCGAGCGTCGCCTCGCCGCCCCAGACGCTACCCGACACGGTGCGCACGACGACCGTGTCGCCGACCGTGTCGCGCACCACTTCGAGCGTGGGGCGCTCGGCGTCGCCGGAGCAGGCAGCGAGCAGGGCGGCGAGCGAGAACACGAGTCGCGTGCTGGGTCGGTGCATGAAGCGACCTTGCTGTTCGAGGCGGGTGGACGGAGGACCGGTGCGTCCCTAGTCTCGGGGCACCCCCCCAGGTCTGCAATCCCGTTCAGGTGCCCCATGTCTCTGACGTTCCGTTCCTCCTTGACGTTGCTCGCGGCGGTCGTGTTCCACCTGCCGGCCGCCGCCCAGGCGCCGCCGACGCTGCAGGGGCCGACGCCGCCCGACGCCGCACACCTCGCCGCGCTCGCCTGGCGCGAGCTCGGACCGGCGATCACGAGCGGCCGGATCACGAGCTTCGCGGTCCGCCCCGACGACTCCCGCGTCATCTACGCCGCGACCGCGTCGGGTGGACTCTGGAAGACGACCAACGCGGGCACCGAGTGGGCGCCGATCTTCGAGCACCAGCGCACGGTTTCGATGGGCGTGGTCACGCTGGCCCCGTCGAATCCGGACATCGTCTGGGTCGGCACCGGCGAGCAGAACAGTATACGCAGCTCGTCGTTCGGCGACGGCGTCTACCGCTCGAACGACGGAGGCGAGACGTGGCGGCACATGGGCCTCGAGGGCAGCCGGCACGTCGGCCGCATTCTCGTGCACCCGGAGAACTCCGACATCGTCTACGTCGCGGCGATGGGGTCGCTCTGGGGGCCGAACCCCGAGCGCGGTCTCTATCGATCGACCGACGGCGGCGAGAGCTGGACCCGCGTACTCGAGATCAGCGACCACACGGGCGTGGTCGAAGTGCGCATGGATCCCCGCGACCCCGACGTGCTGCTGGCGGCCGCCTTTCAGCGCGAGCGTCGGCAGTGGAGCATGCTCGGCGGCGGGCCCGAGGGCGGGCTCTTCCGGAGCGAAGACGGGGGCGAGAGCTGGTCGCGGGTCGAGGGGGGATTTCCGACCGGGCCCGTCGGCCGCATCGGCATCGCGTTCTGCCCGAGCGATCCGTCGGTCGTGTACGCGAGCGCGGTGGCGCCCGACGGCGGCATGTTCCGCTCGGACGACGGCGGGCACAGCTGGGAGCGCCGGAACGCCGAGGTGCAGAGCCACTGGTTCTACGGCGAGCTCGTCTGCGATCCGCAGAATCCGGACCGCATCTACGCGCCGATGACGCCGCTCAACGTCTCGGACGACGGCGGCCGCACCTTCCGGAACCTCGTACGCACCGCGGTCCACGTGGACCATCACGCGCTGTGGGTGAATCCCCAGGACCCCGACCACTTGATCGTCGGCAACGACGGCGGCATCTACGTCTCGCGCGACCGCGGCGAGCGCTGGCTCTGGCAGCCCAACGTGCCGGTCATGCAGCTCTACACGGCCTCGTTCGACCTGCAGGAGCCGTTCTACCACGTGTATGGCGGCACGCAGGACAACGGGTCGTGGGGCGGGCCCGTGGGCACCCGTTTCGGCGACGGCGTGGCCAACGAGGACTGGCTCTTCACGGCGGGCGGCGACGGGTTCTTCTCGAAGGTCGACCCGAGCGACGCCGACATCATCTACGCCGAGTCCCAGTACGGCGTGCTGCAGCGCATGGACCGGCGCACGGGCGAGCGCGTGCGCATTCAACCGTGGCAGCCGCAGGACGGCGACGCGGTGCCCTACCGCTGGAACTGGAGCGCGCCGCTCGAGATTTCGCCGCACGATCCGGCGACGCTCTACTTCGCGGCCAACGTCGTCTTCCGGAGCCCGGACCGGGGGGATTCCTGGCGGGTCATCAGCCCCGACCTGACGCGCGGCATCAGCCGGGACTCGCTGCCGCTCCAGGGCCGCATTCAGCCGCCTGACGCCATCGACCTGCACGCATCGACGGCGCTCTACGGCAACGTCTCGGCGCTCGCGGTCTCACCGGTGCGGCCCGGCCTGGTCGCAGCGGGCACGGACGACGGGCTGGTGCAGGTGACCGAAGACGACGGCGGCTCGTGGCGCCGCTCGGCCACCTTTCCGGGCGTGCCCGAGATGGCCAAGGTGAGCATGGTCGCCTGGTCCGGCACGAACGAGGGCACGCTCTTCGTGACCTTCGACGCGCACAAGGACAACGATTTCCGGCCGCACGTGGTGCGGAGCGACGACCACGGGCGAAGCTGGCGGAACGTGACCGGCGATCTGCCGGAGTTCGGCCCGACGCGTTCGGTGGCGGTGCACCCGCGCACCGACGAGCTGGTCTTCGTGGGCACCGAGTTCGGCGTATTCGCGAGCCTCTCGGGGGGCGGGCGCTGGGTACCGCTCCGGCACGGGCTGCCCACCAACGCCGTGCACGGGCTCGTCGTGCACCCGCGAGAGAACGATCTGATCGCGGGTACACACGGACGGGGCTTCTGGGTGCTGGACGACGTGGGGCTGCTCGAGGCGCTGGCCGTCGAGGGCGAGCCTGCGCACAGCCTGGTCGCGGCGCCTCGCCGAGCCTGGCAGATTCGCGACGTCAATCGCGGGCGGGGCTCGGTCGGCGACACGTACTGGACGGCCGACAACCCGCCGCGCGGCGCGATCCTGGACTACTGGATCGGGGCCGAGGCGGTGGGCGAGCCGGTGTCGATCGACGTGCTGGACGCGGAGGGGGCTCCGGTGCGGCGCCTGGAGCAGCCCACGGCCACACCCGGCGCGCACCGGGTCGTCTGGGACCTGCGGCACGAGGCTCCGCGCGACGCCGACGGTGCGCCCTCGCGGCGGTACCGTGGGCGCTTCGTGACGCCGGGCTCGTACGAGGTCCGCCTCGTCGTGGGGGAGCGCACCCACGTGCACGCGCTCGAGGTGCGCGCTGATCCAGAGCTTCGGGTGAGCGCCGAGGAGCGCCGGGCTCACGACCGGACCGTCGCGCTCCAGGCCCGACTCGTCGAAGCGTCGGCGGTCGCCTCGGCGGTCGTGGACGAGGTGCTCACGCAACTCTCCGCGGTCGTCACCGAGGCGGCCCGGGTGCCCGCCGCGCCCGCCGACGAGGCCGCGGAGCTCCAGGTACGTTTTCGTGCCTGGCAGGTCGAGCTCGAGGGCCCGGGCGCCGGGGGCATCGCGCAGCAGGAGACCACACTGCCGCTCGAGACGCTCGTCGCGCGGCTCTACTCGACCACCGAGAGCTGGAGCGGCGCGCCCACCGCCGACCAGGCCCGCCTCACGGCGCGCGCGCACGGCGATCTGTACCTGCTGCTCGAGGGCCTGCGCGACGCGCTCTCCACCGACCTGCCGGGGCTCCGCGAGGCGATGGCCGACGTCGGCGTGGCGTGGCCGGCCGAGTCCCTTCCGACGATTTCCACCGACCTTCTTCCCCCGCCGACCCCATGATTCCCGCACGCACCAGCCGACGCGACCTCCTGTTCGCCGCCCTCGTGTTCGCGGCCGTCCTCACGGTCGTGCCCGCGACGCCGGCGGCCGCCCAGACCACCCTCGCCTCGCTCGAGTTCCGCGAGGGACACCGTGAGGCCGCCGTCGAGCGGCGGGCCGAACTGATGCGGCGCATGGAGGGCGGGCTCGCGATCATCACCAGCGCCGACCGCTCGCAGCCCAACCTCTACGAGTTCTTCACGCCCGACACCGAGAACCACGACTTCGTGTTTCTCACGGGGCTCTACGAGGCCGCGCCTCCGGGCTCGGTGCTCGTACTGAACCCGGGCGGAGACACCTACCGGGAGGTGCTGTACACGGCCGACGACCCGGACGAGGT
>CBFGQV010000258.1:0-4531 GCA_965651045.1 uncultured bacterium | reverse complement strand
CCGGTCCGCCGGACCGGCGCCGCAGCCCGGATCGGACCGGCCGGCGTACGCAGCCCACGAGGCGCACCGACGAGAGATACGCATGAAGCACCTTGTCAGAGTAGTTCCCGCCGCGGCGGCCGTTCTGGCCGCGTCGCCGTCGTCCCTGTTGGCGGCGGCGGAAGGCGAGCCGGGGCTCTTCAGCATCAATCTCGGCCTGAGCATCTGGACCGTGGTGGTCTTCCTGCTCCTGGTCTTCGGCCTTCGCAAGTTCGCCTGGGGCCCGATCCTCGAGATCGCCGAGTCCCGCGAGCGCCGCATCCAGGAGGCCCTCGACCAGTCGGCGGCCCAGCGCGACGAGGCTCAGCGCCTGCTCGAAGAGCACAAGCGGCAACTCGCCGACGCGCGCCGGCAGGCCAGCGAGATCATCGCCGAGGGCAAGTCGGCCGGAGACCGCGTCCGCCGCGAGATGGAAGAGAAGGCCCGCGCCGACGCGCAGGGCATCGTCGACGCCGCGCGGCGTGAGATCGAGCGCGAGAAGGACCGCGCGCTCGCCGAGCTGCGCAAGGAGTCGGTCGAGCTCGCGCTCGCGGCGGCCTCGAAGCTCATGCAGGAGCGGCTCGACACCACGCGCGACCGCGAGCTGGTGGTCGACTACCTCGATCAGCTCAGCACGGGGCGGGGGGCCGAGGCGTGAGAGACGAGACCGTCGCCCGCAACTACGCGGAGACGCTCTTCGAGCTCGCCCGCCGCAACGAGGGGGTGAGCGTCTATGCCGAGGGCATCGAGACCGTCGCACGGCTTCTCGACGAGGACCCGCGTTTCCGGCTCTTTCTCGAAACGCCGCGCATCGACGCCTCCGACAAGAAGGACGTGCTGCGCACGGCCTTCGGCGATGCGGTGCCGCGCCCGCTCCTGAATTTCCTGCTGATCACGGTCGACAAGAGGCGTCAGCGGTTGTTGCGAGCCATCGCACGGCAGTTCCACGCGCTGGTCGACGAACACGAGAACCGGGCCCACGTCGAGGTGACGGTGGCCCGTGCCCTGGACGACGCGACGCTCGGGCGCCTGACGGCGCGTCTGGGCGACCTCCTGGGCAAGACCGCGATCCCCCATGTGCGCATCAAGCCCGAGATTCTCGGCGGGGCGATCTTCCGGACCGGCGACACGATCTACGACGGATCGCTTCGGCGCCGGCTCGAGCGGATGCGGAGGCGGCTCCTCGCCGCCGAGCTTCCGTCGGGCCCGGCGGTCGGCAGCGCTTAACCAACAGTTCAGGGATAGACGGAAATGGCCAACGATTCCCAGTTGCGAGCCAGCGAGATCAAGGGCGTCCTTCTCAGCGAGATCGAGAACTACGAGGAGGAGCTGCACGCCGAAGAGGTGGGCGAGGTCCTCGAGGTGAAGGACGGCATCGCCCGCATCTACGGACTCACCCGCGCGATGGCCAGCGAAATGCTGGAGATCACCTCGGCGGGATCGGGCGAGACCGTGACGGCGCTGGCGCTGAACCTCGAAGAGGACAACATCGGCGCCGTCGTCATGGGCGACTGGACCTCGCTGCACGAGGGCGACCAGGTGCGCCGGACCGGCCGCGTGCTCGAAGTGCCGGTCGGCCAGGGCTACCTCGGCCGCGTCGTGAACCCGCTGGGTGAGCCGATCGACGGCAAGGGGCCGATCGAGGGGCTCGAGGGCTCGCGGCAGATCGACATCGTGGCGCCGGGCATCGTCATGCGGCAGCCCGTGGGCGAGCCGCTCCAGACCGGCATCAAGGCCATCGACGCGATGATCCCGATCGGCCGCGGACAGCGCGAGCTGATCATCGGCGACCGCGGCACCGGAAAGACCGCGATCGCGATCGACACGATCATCAACCAGAAGGACACCGGCGTCATCTGCGTCTACTGCGCGATCGGCCAGCGAGCTGGTAAGGTCGCGAGCGTGGTCGAGCTGCTGCGCGAGTACGGCGCGCTCGACTACACGATCGTCGTGACGGCGAACGCGTCCGACCCGGCGCCGATGCAGTACATTGCGCCCTACGCCGCGACCGCGATGGCCGAGCACTTCATGTGGCAGGGCAAGGCCACGCTCTGCGTCTACGACGACCTTTCGAAGCAGGCGCAGGCCTACCGCCAGCTCTCGCTCGTGCTCCGGCGCCCGCCGGGCCGCGAGGCGTACCCGGGCGACGTGTTCTACCTGCACTCGCGTCTGCTCGAGCGCGCGGCCAAGCTCTCGGACGAACAGGGTGGCGGCTCGCTCACCGCGCTTCCGATCATCGAAACGCAGGGTGGCGACGTGTCGGCGTACATTCCGACCAACGTCATCTCGATCACGGACGGGCAGATCTTTCTCGAGCCCGACCTCTTCTACTCGGGCGTGCGGCCGGCGGTGAACGTCGGCATCTCGGTGTCGCGCGTCGGTGGCTCGGCGCAGATCAAGGCCATGAAGAAGGTCGCGGGTCGTCTGCGCCTGGACCTCGCGCAGTACCGCGAGCTCGAGGCCTTCGCTCAGTTCGGCTCGGACCTCGACGCCGCGACCCAGCGCCAGCTCGCGCGCGGTGAGCGCACGGTCGAGGTGCTCAAGCAGCCCCAGTACCAGCCGGTGCCGGTCGAGAACCAGGTGGCGGTCATCTACGCCGTCACCAACGGGCATCTGGACCAGGTCCCGGTCGAGCGGATTCGCGCTTGGGAGCGGGGCTTCAACGAGCACCTCTCGGCCCAGGCACCGGCGGTTCTCGAGGGGATTCGCGGCGAGAAGCAGCTCACCCCGGAGATCGAAGCGGCGCTCAAGGGCGCCATCGCCGAGTGGAACGAGGCCTTCAAGGCCCAGAGCGCGTAACCGACCGTGGCCAACGCGAGAGACGTCAAGCGGCGGATCCGTTCCGTCGAGAACACGCGACAGATCACCCGCACGATGGAGCTGGTGGCGACGTCGAAGCTCAAGCGTGCCACCGACCGCGTGCGCGCGGCCGGGCCGTACGGGGCCGCGATGGAAGAGGTCGTGAAGAGCCTCTACGGCCCGGGGCTCGCCGAGCAGTTTCCGCTGCTCCGGCGCCCGGAGTCGGTCAAGCGCGCGGCGATTCTGCTTCTCACGGCCAACCGCGGGCTGGCCGGCGCCTTCAACGCGAACCTGATCAAGGAAGCGCGGGGTCTGCTGGACGACCTTCGCGCCCAGGGCATCGCCACCGAGTTGCACATCGCGGGCAAGAAGGGCATCGCCTACTTCCGCTTCCGGGGCGAGAAGATGCTCACGCAGCGCACCGACATCGGCGACGCGCCCACGATGGCCGAGGCCGAGTCGCTGGTCGGGCCCCTGCGCGACCGTTTCGAGGCGGGCGAGCTCGACGCGGTCTACCTGGTGAGCTCCGAGTTCCGCTCGGCGCTCTCGACGCCGCCGATCGCACGCAAGGTGCTGCCGATCGAGCCCGGCGAGTCCGCCCATTCGGCCGAGAATTTCATTCTCTCGCCGTCGGGGGGATTCATTCTGGAGCAGTTGCTCCCCGCCTACGTCCGGAACGTGGTGTTCACGGCGCTGGTGGAGAACGCCGCGGCCGAGCAGGGCGCTCGGCGCACGGCGATGAAGAACGCCACGGACAACGCGGGCGACGTGCTCGAGCACCTCACCCGTTCGTACAACCGGGCCCGTCAGGCCCAGATCACGCAGGAGATCGCCGAGATCGTCGGAGGCGCGGCCGGGCTGGAGTAGGGCCCGTCGTCCCGCGTCCGCGCTTCGCTTCGGAGAATGGACACCATGGCTGACAACATCGGAAAGGTAGTGCAGGTCATCGGCCCCGTGCTCGACGTCGAGTTCGACCCCGAGCACCTGCCGGAGATCTACAACGCGCTCGCCATCAAGGGCACCACGGACAGCGGTCAGGAGATCGACCTGGTGGCCGAGGTGCAGCAGCACATCGGACGCGGCCAGGTTCGGGCCGTCTCGATGTCGTCGACCGACGGCGTGACCCGCGGCATGGACGCCGTGGACACCGGTCGCGCCATCGCGGTGCCGGTGGGCGAGGCGGCGCTCGGGCGCATCTTGAACGTACTCGGTGAGCCGGTCGACCAGCAGGGCGAGATCGACGCGTCGGTCGAGCGCTGGCCGATCCACCGCATGCCGCCGAAGTTCGACGACCTCGAGCCCAAGACCGAGATCTTCGAGACGGGCATCAAGGTGGTGGACCTGCTCGCGCCGTACGTGAAGGGTGGCAAGACCGGTCTCTTCGGGGGCGCGGGTGTGGGCAAGACGGTCATCATCCAGGAGTTGATCAACAACATCGCCATGGAGCACGGCGGTCGCTCCGTGTTCTGCGGCGTGGGTGAGCGCACGCGCGAGGGCAACGACCTCTGGCTCGAGTTCAAGGAGGCCGGCGTACTCTCGTCGACGGCACTCGTCTACGGGCAGATGAACGAGCCTCCGGGAGCGCGACTCCGGGTCGGTCTTTCGGGGCTCACCATCGCCGAGTACTTCCGCGATGTCGAGAAGCAGGATGTGCTGCTCTTCATCGACAACATTTTCCGCTTCACGCAGGCCGGCTCCGAAGTGTCGGCGCTGC
>CBFGQV010000257.1:0-4545 GCA_965651045.1 uncultured bacterium | reverse complement strand
TCGGAGCCGGCGAGCACGGCGTTGGCGCGGAGATGCCCGCGCCACGCCTGGATCTGCCTCTCGAGCGGGTCGTTCGATTCCATGACCTCAGCTCCGCTGGGGAGTGACAACGAGCCAACCATCGTTCTGTGTGAACTCTGCGACATCGCGCCAGACCTTTCGAAGTGCCTGGTCGACCGTGCTCCACTGGCGGCGCTCCTCATTCAACTGCTCGCGACCCGCCTTCGTCACACGGTAGTACTTGCGGCGTCGCCCGGTGTCGGCCTTCTCCCACCGCGCCTGGACCAGCCCCGCCCGCTCGAGTCGGTGGAGCACCGGGTACAGCATGCCGTCGGTCCACTCGAGCTCGCCCCCGCTCAGCTCGCGCACGCGCTGCAGAATGGCGTAGCCGTAGCTGTCGCCCTCGGCCAGAATCGCCAGCACGAGGGGCGTGGAGGACGCGGCGACGAGGTCCTTGTTGATGGTCATGGGGCGGGAGCCGGATAATACATAGAGGTAGTATACATGACAGCTCTATGTATTACAAGCATCGAGATGCCGACCAGCGCGGCGCGCGGCGTTTCTTACCCGGCCGCGAAGGCTCAGCGGCCCCCGAACTCGCGGGGCTCGAGTGAGGAGAGGTAGGTCCAGAGAGCCGACACCTCGGTGTCGGTCAACCCGGGTAGGCGGGGCATGAAATCGAGAAGCTCGCTGCCGTCTGGACGCACCCCCGTACGCACGGCGGTCGCGAAATCGGCTTCGGACCACGCGCCGAGCCCGGTCTCATGACGCGTGAGGTTGAGCGGAGTCGGCAGTTCGGCCGGCGCCCCCGGAATCTTGCCGCCAGCGAAGGTCTCCCCGTGGCATCCGGCGCATCCGCGCGCGAGCAGCTCTCCGTACTCGGCGGTCGGCCCCGGCTCGACCCCGGGTGGCGGCACGTCGTGGTCCACGGTCTGGGCGCTGAGCATCTCGAAAACGCCGAAGCGGTGGAGCATCTTGCCGAGCGCACCGACCCGGGTCGGCGGCACCTCGTTGTCGACCGGCGGGTGGCTGCGCACCCACGACACGACGGCCTGGAGATCTTCGTCCGGCCACCAGTTGTGCTCGGGCGTGGGCATGAAGCGCAGCGAGGTGCCGTCGGGGCGAATGCCGTGGCGGATCGCGCGCGCGAGTTCCGCGTCGGAATAGAGCGCACCGACCCCGCCCCGTCCGCGGGTGAGGTTGGGCGCGTACATCTGGCCGATGGGCCCCAGATCTTCGACCAATCCCCCCGAGAGATCCGGGCCATGGCACCCGGAGCAGCCTCCGAGCGTGCCCCCCACATGCGCGCCCCGCGCCAGAACCGCCGAGTCGTCGACCGCCACGATCGGTGGCGTGGGCACCTGCCAGACCGCTTCGGCCTCGTTCGTGTAGCCCCGCAGGTGGAAGGCGGCCCAGCTTGTGACGATGACGAGCGTGACGCCCAGGGCCAGAAGGGTGAACTTGAGAGCTCGCATGGATTGCCGGGAAGGAGGGCCAGGGGTCGCAATCGGCCCGAGTATGGGGCGCCGGACAGCGCCCGGCCAGACCGAGCCCGGCACCGTCACCCGCTCCGCCATCGGAAGATCGCGTGCAGAAGCTGAGTCGCTACGCCTGGCTCTCGGTCGGGGCCGCGTTGGCCACGATCGGGCTGAAGGGTGGGGCATACCTGTTCACGGGCTCGGTCGGGCTCCTCTCCGACGCGCTCGAGTCGGGCGTCAACCTGGTTGCGGCGGTGGTGGCGCTCCGCGCGCTGGCGGTGGCCGGGCGCCCGGCCGACGACGAGCACGCCTACGGTCACACCAAGGCCGAGTACTTTTCGAGCGGCTTCGAGGGCGCGTTGATTCTCGTGGCGGCGCTGGTCATCACCTGGTCGGCCGTGGAGCGCCTGATCTCACCGGCACCTCTCGAGCGCGTCGAGCTCGGCGTGGCGATCGCGGCCGTGGCCTCGGTACTCAACTTCTTCGTGGCGCGGGTCCTGCTCCGTGCAGCATCGGAACACGCCTCCATCGCCCTCGAGGCCGACGCGCGCCACCTGATGACCGACGTCTGGACCTCGGTCGGCGTCCTGGCCGGTGTGGGCCTCGTCGGCGTGACCGGCTGGACGGTGATCGACCCCCTGGTGGCGTTGCTCGTGGCGGCGAACATCGCGCGCGTGGGCACCACGCTCGTACGGCGCTCGATGCTCGGACTGCTCGACACCGCGCTACCGGCCGACGTCCAGGCCGCGATTCTCGCGGTGCTCGCACGCCACGAGGAAGACGGCATCGAGTTCCACGCCCTGCGCACGAGACGCTCCGGTGCGCGCCGCTTCATGTCCGTGCACGTGCTCGTGCCGGGCGAGTGGACGGTCCAGCGCGGGCACGACCTGCTCGAGCGCATCGAGGCCGAGATTCGCTATGCCGTGCCACGTCTCACCGTCTTCACGCACCTCGAGCCCGTCGAAGATCCGGTGTCCTGGCACGACCAGGGGCTTGAGCGACGATGAGGCGCGGCTTCGTATCGATCCAGGGTCGCGCACAAGCCACGAACCTTGAACCGCATGGCCCCTCGGGTTACGGTACGAATACCCAACGTGTTCGTGATCGTTGGGATTCTCGACCAGCGAGGTCCCCATGCTGGTACAATGTTTGTCACGACGGACGATGGCACTCGCCGCGGGCGCGGTACTCGGTGTGCTCGGCGGGTGTGACACATCGACGGTGGCTTTCGAACAGGAGCATGCTACACGCGTCGCCGTACGCGGAACGGTCGTCACCCCCTCGAGCAAGAGCCCTGCCGGGTGGCAGGTCGAGGGATACTGGGAACTGGAGGGGATCGAGTACGGCCCGAACCCGATCGACACCACCGACGCCGACGGCGACTTCGACGACGTCCTGAGAATCGTCGATGGCCCCGACAGCGCCCGGATCCGCTTGACCGCCACCGCGCCCGACGGCGAGGTCGTCGAACGCGACCTTGGTGCCGTGCGCTTGGGCGAGCACGACCCGGACACGGTGCAGATCACGTTCCACGCCCGCAATGACGAGGCCGTTTTCGAGGCCTATCGAGACGTAGCGGCCCGCCTCGCGCTGCGAGCGACGGCGTCCGAAACCCCTGCCGCCGAGCGCCCCGTGCTGGTCCCGGACTCGCTCACGAGACCCTACTTCGACGCGCTCATGGCCGTATGGAACCTCGAGCACCCCGCTCGCGACTCGGTGGTCGAGCTACGCCCCGTCTACGCGGGCGGCAACCCGAGCCTTTGCTGCATCATGGTCTTCCCGGCAGAGGCCAGCCCCCCGATGGCGGCGTGGGACGCCGGAGAGGTGCACACCGGGGTCGAGGAGATCGACGCGTTGGTCGACCAGTACGAGCTCGAGTTGCGCTTCTTCATCACGATCGTCGGTCCGTTCGCGGCTCTCCAGTCGTCGATGAGGCTCGACACAGAGGCCCTTGCCGCCCGCTTCCTCGGCCTTGCCGGCATCGAGTCGGCGAGGCCCGACGGTTTCGTAGGCGAGGGCAGCGACATCGAAAGCCGCCTGGTAGGCGGAGCGATCGTGCTCGACTACTACTATCGCTGGGGGGATTGCCCGGCGGGGTGCACCAACGAGCACCTCTGGACGTTTCGCGTGACGGACGGCGTGGCGGAGTTCGTCGGCAGCTCGGGCGACCCGGTGGACTGAGGACGCCCGAGCGGGCCTCAACTCAGCGCACCACCGGCACTCCGTCGCGCTTGTAGACGACGCCCTCTTTCATCACGAAGCCCACGTTCTCGAGCACGGTCACGTCGGCGAGCGGGTCGCCTCGCACGGCGACCAGGTCGGCCCACTTGCCGGCCTCGACCGTACCCAGGTCGTCACGGCCGAGCGCTTCGGCCGCGTTTCGGGTCGCAGTCATGATGGCGTCGCCGGGCGACATGCCCGCGTCGACCATGAGCCCGAACTCCATGGCGTTCAGACCGTGCGCGAAGACGCCGGCGTCGGTGCCGAAGGCCACGGGCACACCCGCGGCGAAGGCCCGCCGGTGCGAGTCGAGCACGAATCGGCCGATCTCGAAGGTCTTCTGCGCGGGCCCGGGAGGTAGAAAGCCCGCCTCGGCCATCTCGGTCACCGCGCGGAACGCCATCATGGTCGGCACCAGCCACGTGCCCCGGGCCTTCATCTCCTCGAGGATCGCGTCGTCCAGAATGCTGCCGTGGTCGATGGTGGTGATGCCCGCCCTCACCGCGTTGCCGATGCCTTCGACGCCGTGGGCGTGCGCGGCGACCCGCCGGTTCAGCGTCGACGCGGTGGTGATCACCGCCTCGAGTTCGGCCGGGGTCATCTGGGGCGGGCCGATGTCGTCGGTGAGCGAGAGCACCCCGGCGGTCGCGCAGATCTTGATCAGGTCGGCGCCGTCACGGACCGCCCTCCGCACTGCCGCCTCGGCCTGCTGCGGCCCGTCGAAGACGTACGTCCGCGCCCCGCTTACGTCGGCCGTGCCGGGCCGAACGCCCGTGGTCGGATCGCAGTGGCTGCCCGTCGTGCCGAGCCCGATCGCCGTGATCATGCGCGGGCCCGAG
Source organism: uncultured bacterium (assembly GCA_965651045.1). Taxonomy (GTDB): domain Bacteria; phylum Gemmatimonadota; class Gemmatimonadetes; order Longimicrobiales; family Gaopeijiaceae; genus Gaopeijia. Next base: position 8 of record CBFGQV010000257.1, on the reverse strand, counting down.
ACGAGCCC
>CBFGQV010000256.1:0-4566 GCA_965651045.1 uncultured bacterium | reverse complement strand
TGGTCCAGGCGATCGTGCCCGACGACCGCGCCACGATCACCCGCACGCTGCTGCAATGGTGTGACGACGCGGGGGCCGATCTCGACGCGGTGCTCACGACGGGCGGCACGGGCTTCGGCCCGCGCGACGTGACCCCCGAGGCGACGCGACCTTTGCTCGAGCGTGAGGCGCCGGGGCTGGCCGAGCACCTGCGGCGTGAGGGGCTGGATTCCACGCCCTATGCCGTGCTCTCGCGCGGCGTGGTCGGCGTGCGTGGGCGCGTGCTCGTCGCCAACCTTCCGGGCAGCCCCGCCGGCGCGGAGGAGGGGGCCCGAGCTCTGGGGCCGCTCCTGCCGCATGTGACCGCACTGCTTCGGGGCGGCCGCCCATCGCATACACCGCCCACGGGCGCCGGAGGCACCGATGGCGGGTGACCGCGTACTGGTCTCGACGCACGACCTGCCACGCGCAGGTCGCCTGCGTGACGCCTTCCGGGGCGAAGGGTTCACGGTCGAGCTCGTGACCCCCGGCGAGGACATCGAGGGCCGCGACGACGTCGCGCTGCTCGTGCTCACGGCCGAGCTGCACGGCGGGGCGGTCTCGGAGTGGCTCGGCGCGGCGCGCTCACTCGATCTACCGGTCGTGGCCTTCCGGGCGCCGGGCTCGACCGGACAGGAGGGCACCGAGTGGCAGCCGGTCATCGCAGAGGTGTTCGGGCCCGGCGCCGCCCCCGACGAGGTCGCGCTCGTCGCGCGGCGGCTGGTCGAGCGCCGACGGCTGCAGGAGTCCACGGGCATCGTGGGCGAGACCGACGCCATGCGTGAGGTTCTCGAGCGCGTCGTGCAGATTGCGCCGGTCGCGAGCACGGTGCTGATCACCGGCGAGTCGGGCACCGGAAAGGAGCTCGTGGCGCGCGGGCTGCACGGCCTTTCGCCGCGGCGCCATCGACCGTTCATCGCAGTCAACGTCGCCGCGATCAGCGAGACGCTCATCGAGAGCGAGCTGTTCGGACACGAGAAGGGCGCCTTCACCGGCGCCATCGACAGCCGAAAGGGGCTCTTCGAGCTGGCCGAGGGGGGCACGATCTTCCTGGACGAGATCGGCGAGATGCCTCTGGTCACGCAGACGAAGCTGCTGCGCGTGCTAGAGCAGCGCGAGTTCCTGCGCGTCGGCGGAGAGAAGCCGATTCGCGTCGATGTGCGCATCGTGGCGGCCACGAACCAGGACCTTCGACGGCTGGTCGCCACCGGCGACTTTCGCAAGGACCTGTACTACCGCCTGAACGTCCTGCACATCGAGCTGCCGCCGCTCCGCGAGCGCCCGGGCGACATTCCGCTGCTCGTGAACCAATTCATTCGCGAGATCTCACGGCAGAACGACCGCCCCTTCCAGGGCATCACCGACGAGGCCATGCAGATTCTCACGGAGCACCACTGGCCCGGCAACGTCCGTGAGCTCCGCAACCTGATCGAGAGCATGGTGGTGCTCTCACCCGGGGGGCGCATTCGCCCCGCCGACATTCCGGCCGAGGTGCGGCAGGGGCGTCGCGACCTTCTTCCTGCGCCGCTTCCCGCGCGGCGTGCCGACGGCGAGGGCGGCGACGCCCTGCGTCCGCAGCTCGAGTTCGTGTTCCGGACGCTGGTCGAACTCCGGGTCGACATGGACGAGCTTCGCAAGGAGTTCGAGGCGTACCGCGAACAGGCGCCCACGCTGGGGCGGGGTGGCGGCACGCGCGGCGAAGTGGGCGTGTTGCCGGCGGGCGTCTCCCGCGCCGACCTTGTGGCGGGTCCGGACGACCTCGAACCCATCGACGTGCTCGACATGGGCCGGAGCGACACCTGGGGCGAACGCGGACTCGCGTCCGCAGACGACGACCGTGGCGTCGTCGTCTTCCGCCCGGGCATGACCATGGAGGACCTCGAACGCGAGGCCATCGTCGCCGCGCTCCAGCAGGTGGACGGCAACCGCCGACGCGCGGCCGACCTGCTCGGCATCGGCGAGCGGACCCTCTACCGCAAGATCAAGAAGTTCGAGCTGGACGACTGAGAGCCGGCCCGCGCGCGCACCCGCGCCGCTTCGGCCTGAAGGCGGGGCGCGATCGAGCTCCACTCGTCCGAGCGGGAGCCACCGAACTCCACGCCCAGCTCCATCTCCAGATCGACCGCCCGATCGTAGAGGAAGAGCGCCTGGGCCGGTCGCCCCTGGTCGAGCCGCGACTGCTCCCATCCTGCCGTGAGTCCTTCGATGGTCTCGGCGCGGAACCGGCGGCCCCGGTTCACCAGCACCAGCTCAGCCGGCTCGAAGGGCACGCCCCCCGCGGCGTCGGTGAAGAACGAAACGAGCACCGGCAGGTGCGCCCCGGCGGCGGCGCCGCCCGCGCGCGTCGCGGTCGCCCGGAGGCGGCGCTCGGTCTCGGGGGCCAGGAGCGGAAGAATCCAGGGGGCGAGCGGCGTGACGCGAAGCTGCACGGCGCCGACCTCGAGGCCGACCGTGATGTCGTCCTGCTGCAGCGTCCCGAATCCCGATGGCAGCACGTCGGCCTCGGCAGACGACGCGGTGGCGCCGCCGCCCGAGACCGGTCCGGGAGCGGACGCGGGCACGGCCGCCACGCATCCTGAGACCACGGCGGCCGCCACGCCCGCCATCGCGAGCGCGACGGCGCGCACGACGACGCGGTGACCGGAGAGTCGACTCACGAATCCCCCTCGCCGAGCAGCGAATCGAGAGCCGCGAGCAGTTCGGCCCGGCCCTCGCCCGTCACGGATGAGAAGGGCAAGAGCTGTTCGCGGTCGACCCCGAGCGATTCGGCGGCGCGCTCGATGGCTTTCGGCCGCTGGCTCCGCTTGAGCTTGTCCATCTTGGTCAGGACGACGAGCGCGGGCACCCCGATGCGCGCCAGGTACTCCATCATCTCGAGGTCGAGGTCGGTGGGCGCGCGTCGGCAGTCGACCAGATGGACCACACCTCGTGGTCCTCCCTCACGGCCGAGGTAGGCCTCGATCAGCCCCCTCCATTGGTCGCGTAGCGCCTTGGGCACCTTCGCGTAGCCGAAGCCGGGCAGGTCCGCGAGCAGGAAGCGGTCGTTCACCCGGTAGAAGTTCACCGCCTGCGTCTTGCCGGGGGTCGACGAGACGCGGGCGATCTTGCTGCGGGTGCGTCGAAGCAGCGTGTTGATCAGCGAACTCTTGCCGACGTTCGAGCGGCCCGAGAAGGCGATCTGCGGCAGCGTGCCCCCCTCGGGAATTTCGCCACCGGTGGTGGCGAGGGTGCCGGCATACTCGACCGTACGAATCTCCACGCCGGTCACTGCGACAGCTGAATGCCGGCGTCGGCGGGTAGCTCGGAGGCGGGGCCGGCGAGCCGCTCGGACGGAACCGAGGCCAGCGCGGCGGCCAGCACCTGGTCCATCTCCTGCACCGGCACGAACTCGAGCCCCTCGCGCACCTCGTCGGGCAGCAGCTCGAGCTCGGGCAGGTTCGCCGCGGGAAGCACCACGCGACGAATGCCGTACCGGAGCGCGGCGACGGTCTTCTCCTTGATGCCGCCGACGGCGAGTACACGGCCGCGGAGGGTGATCTCGCCGGTCAGTGCGACGTCGGGGCGGCTCGGAATGCCCGTCAGCGCGCTCACGAGCGCGACCGCCATGGTGATGCCGGCGGACGGGCCGTCCTTCGGGGTCGCCCCCTCCGGAATGTGCACGTGCAGGTCGACGTTCTCGTGAAAGAGCGGGTCGAGCCCGAGCCGGCGCGCGCGGGAGCGGGCGTAGGTCACCGCGGCGAGCGCGGACTCCTTCATGACGTCACCCAGCGTGCCGGTCAGGCGGAGCTCGCCGCTTCCCGGAATGGCGGCCACCTCGACGTCGAGAACCTCGCCCCCCGCGGCGGTCCACGCGAGCCCGTTGGCCATGCCCGTGCGGTCGGCCGTCTCGTCGGGCTCGGGCGGCAGGTAGGGCGGGGGACCGAGCAGTTCGCGCAGGTCGTCGGCTACGACGGTGCGCGGTGCCTCGACGGTCGGCCCACCCCCTTCGGCCCGCGCCCGCGCGAGCTTCCGGGCCACGCGTGAGATGCGTCGGTCCAGCTCGCGCACCCCGGCCTCGCGCGTGTACCGCGCGATGATCGCGTCGATCGCCTCATCGCCCAGCGACGCACTCGCCGCCGACAGCCCGTGGCGCTCCGACTGACGCGGCCAGAGGAACCGGTGCGCGATGGTGCGCTTCTCGGTGTCCAGATACCCCGGGAGCCGGATCACCTCCATGCGGTCGCGCAGGGGCTCGGGAATGCCCGCGAGGGTGTTGGCGGTGGCCACGAAGAGCACGTCGGAGAGGTCGTACTCGAGCTCGAGGTAGTGGTCCGTGAAGGTTCGGTTCTGCTCGGGGTCGAGCACTTCGAGCAGCGCCGCACCCGGGTCGCCATGGAAGTCACGGGCGAGCTTGTCGACCTCGTCGAGCAGGAAGACCGGGTTGGTCGTGCCCGAGCGCCGCATGCCCTGCAGAATGCGGCCCGGAAGGGCGCCGACGTAGGTGCGCCGGTGGCCCCGGATCTCGGCCTCGTCGCGGACGCCGCCGAGGCTCACCCGCACGAACTCGCG
>CBFGQV010000255.1:0-4571 GCA_965651045.1 uncultured bacterium | reverse complement strand
CTGCTCTTCCCGGCCATCAACGTCAACGACTCGGTCACCAAGTCGAAGTTCGACAACCTGTACGGCTGCCGGCACTCGGTCATCGACGGGCTCAACCGCGCCTCGGACGTCATGCTCTCGGGCAAGATGGCCGTGGTGTGCGGCTACGGCGACGTCGGCAAGGGGTGCGCCCAGGCGCTCCGCGGGCAGGGCGCGCGGGTGGTGGTCACCGAGATCGACCCGATCTGCGCGCTGCAGGCGGCCATGGAGGGTTTCCAGGTGCTCCGCCTCGACGACGTGCTGGGCGAGGCCGACGTCTTCATCACCGCCACGGGCAACAAGGACGTGATCACCGCCGAGCACATGGCGCGCATGAAGGACAAGGCGATCGTCGGCAACATCGGCCACTTCGACAACGAGATCGACATGGCCGGGCTCAAGCGCACGCCGGGCGTCGCGCGCATCAACATCAAGCCGCAGTACGACGAGTGGGTCTTCCCGGACGGGCACTCGGTGCTCGTGCTCGCCGAGGGGCGGCTCCTGAACCTCGGGTGCGCGACGGGGCACCCGTCGTTCGTGATGAGCGCGAGCTTCACCAACCAGGTCATCGCTCAGATCGAACTGGCCCGCAACGCCGGCGAGTACGAGAAGCGGGTCTACGTGCTGCCGAAGCACCTGGACGAGAAGGTCGCGCGGCTGCACCTCGACAAGCTGGGCGCGCGGCTGACCGAGCTGAGCGAGAGCCAGGCGCGCTACATCGGCGTGGACCCGGCGGGTCCGTACAAGCCGGACCACTACCGTTACTGACCGGTACTGACGAGCCGCGCTACGGCGCGCCCTCGCCCGCCTGGCCGCCCACCTGGCTGCGGGCTTGTTCGAGGGCGGTCCGGATCCAGCGGTCGAAGGCCTCGCCTTCGACACCGAGCGAGGCGAGGAAGGGGCGGTGGGCTTCCGCATCGAAGCCCGCCGCCCCGCCGTCGTTTCGGGCGGTCTCGACGACGGCGCCGAGCAGCGCCGCGGTGCCTTCGAGCAGCCGACGGTCGCGCTGCACGCCGCCGTGCGACGGCAGGACCACCTCCACGCCCTCGAGCGCCGCGAGTTCGGCCAGCGCGCGGGCCCACCCCGCGAGGTCGGCGCCGTCGATCCACGGGGCGGCCTCTTCGAGCAGGTCGCCCACGGCCAACACGCCCGCGTCGGGCACGAACACGGCCAGATCGCCCGCCGTGTGCGCCGGCCCCAGGGGGATCAGGTCGACGCTCCGCCCCCCGAGGTCGAGCGCGAGCCGCGCGCGCACCGCGGGCTCGGGGTCGACCCACCGGAGCGCGCGCAGGTCGGCCAGGTACCCCTCGCGGAGCCGGAGACTGTAGGCGACCTGCTCGCGCTGTTCGGCGGTGAGCGGCGAGCCGTCCGGGCCGGTGCCGGTCTCGAGCCAACGCCGCCGGTCGTCGATGCTCGCGGGCAGCGTCTCCAGCTCTTCGTCGCGCTGCGCCCGCCCTTCGCTCCGCATGGCCTCGACCGTGGCCGGGTGCGCCAGGAAGCGCACGCCCGCATGGGCGTCGGCCCAGGCCTGGTTGCCGTAGACGTGATCCCCGTGCCAGTGGGTGTTGACCACGTAGCGCACCGGCACGTCGGTGACCTGCCGCACGAGTTCGACCAGCACTCCCGCCGCCGTGGACGACTGCTGCGTGTCGACCACGAGCGCGGCCGAGTCGCCCACGACCACCAGTGAGTTGGCGAAGGCGTAGGCGTCCGGGCGCGGCAGCACGCGCGCGGCGTAGACGCCAGCGGCGAGCGTATCGAGTTCGAACACCTGGAGGGTATCGGCCGGCGGGGCCCCGGGTGCGGCGATCAGCGCCGCTGCCATGAATGGAATCATGGCCCCGCATACGCGGCAGGGGCGCCGCGGTTACACCGTCCGGAGGGGTGGAATGATTCGGGCGGGCCGTCGTATGGCAAGTCGTGAGCAACCCCGGAACGCGCCGGGGACTCCGTCCCGAACCGAACCCGCACATGACCGTCCGCTACCGCATGCTCCTCACCGCGCTCCTCGTGCCCGCGCTTCTGCTCGGCTGCGGGTCGTCGACCGAGCCGACCTTCGACGACGACGCCGACCTGCGCGTACTCTTCATCGGCAACTCGCTGACCTTCTTCAACGACCTGCCCGGCCTCGTCGCGAGCATCGGCGCGGTGTCGGGCGTCGACATCTCGGTGGTCAGCCGCACCAACGCGAACTTCAGCCTCGAAGATCACTGGCACGCCGGAGCCGCCGACGGCATTCGGAATCTCGAGCCCGACATCGTGGTCATGCAGCAGGGGCCGTCGTCGCTCGCGCAGAACAAGCTCCACCTGCGGGCCTGGTCGGACTCGCTCGCGCGGGTGGCGCACGGCGTCGGAGCGACCACCGCCCTCTACATGGTCTGGCCCTCGTCGGACCGCGCCCAGTTCTTCGACGATGTGCTCGAGAGCTATCGCCTGGCGGCCGAGAACAGCGGCTCGCTCTTCGCCCCCGCGGGCGAGGCCTGGCGCGAGTACTGGGCCGAAGACCCGGACGCACAGCTGTGGGGCGGCGACGGCTTCCACCCGAGCCAGCTCGGGTCGGTGGTCGCGGCCGTGACGATCGCGAGCGTGATTCTGGACCTCGATCCGACGTCGTTGCCGCCCGTGATCGACCCGGGCAATTCGGAGCTTCCGACGATCACCCTGGGCGAAGAGCTCTCGGGGCTCGTCGGGCGCGCCGTCGCGCGTGCGATCGCGGCCTACCCGTCGACGGTGCCCTGAAGCGGACGGGTCGGTGTCACTCGCCGCGTAGCGCCCGAACCGGGTCGACCCGCGTGCCCCGGAGCGCGGGAATCCAGCTCGCTACCCACGCGGTGGCGAGCAGGACCCCGACGCCGGCCAGGTAGGACGGCGGGTCGAGTGGGGCCACGCCGACGAGCCAGCCGGTGAGCAGGCGCGACGCAGCCAGCGCCCCGACGACCCCGAGCGCGAGCCCCACCCCGACGACCGCGAGCGCCTCGCGTTGCACCGTGGCGCGGACCTGCGAGGGGCGCGCGCCGAGCGCCATGCGCACGCCCATCTCGCGCACGCGCCGGGCGGCGGCGTACGACACGACCCCGTAGATGCCGACGGCGGCGAGGGTGAGCGCCAGCAGCGCGAATCCCCCGAGAACGATGGCGGTGAACCGCCGGTCGCCGGCCGAGTCGCCGAGCTGCCGGGCCAGGACTCCGACGCTCGCGGGTACGTCGGGGTCTGCGCGGCGGACCTCGTCGCGGAGCGCGCCGGCGACGATCGCGGGCCGGTCGGCCCGCACCACCAGGTACATTCCGAAAAACTGCAGGAACGCCGGCCGCTGGCTCGCTGCGACGTAATAGGTGGGGTCGCCCACCCCGGTGTCGCTCCAGGTGCGCACGTCGCCCACGACCCCCACCACCGTGAGGCCGCGGCCCGGGTACGGGTCGATCGCGCCCGGCTCGAAGCGTCGCCCCAGGGCGCTCTCGCCCGGCCAGAGGCGCTCGGCCATCGACCGGCTGATCACGGCGACGTGGGGCGCGTCGGGGCGATCGTCGCGGTCGAAGAGGCGCCCCTCCTGCAGGGGGATCCCCATCGCGGCAAAGTACCCCGCGTCGGCCACGCGGTAGTGGAGCATCTCGTCGGTCGACGACCCGTCGTCGAGCGTGACCCGCCCCCCGACCGAGCCCGTGCCCCGCACCGGCAGGAGCAGCCCCACACCCACGGCCTCGACGCCCGGCAACGCCTGGACCGACGCCGTCACCTCGTTCAGGAAGCGCTCGGCAGCCTCGACGGTCGTGAACTTCTCGGAGGGCAGATGGAGCCGCGCCGTCGCCACTCCATGCGGATCATAGCCCAGGTCGCGGTCCAGGATCGCGTCGAGGCTCCGGAGCAGGAGCGCGCCGCCCGACAGCAGCACGACCGCGAGCGCGACCTCCGCCGCCATGAGCAGCCGCCAGGTGCGCCGGCTCGCGCGGTCCACCTCGGAGCGCCCGGACCGCGCCGCGCCCGCGAGGTCACCGCCGGTGAGACGGAGCGCGGGGGCGAGGCCGAACGCCAGGACCGACGCGCCCGCGACGACGGCGGTGAAGGCGAGCACCCGCAGGTCGAGCGACACCTCGGACAGGCGGGGAATCGCGCCCGGGTCGAACTGCCGCGCCAGCTCGAGCAGCCCCGCCGACACGGCCAGCGCGGCCGCACCGCCGGTGAGCGCGGCGAGCGCGCTCTCGGCCACCAGCTGCCGCACGAGCCGCCCACGCCCCGCCCCGAGCGACGCACGCACGCCCAGCTCCGCCCGACGCGACGCACCGCGCGCGAGCGCCGTGGTGGCGAGATTCGCGCACGTGACCAGGAGAAGCACGCCCGACGCGCCGAGCAGGAGCAGGAGCGGGCGCCGGCTCGCGCCCACCACCTCGTCGTGGAGCGCGCGCACCCGCACGCCCACGCTCTCGACCTCGGGCGCCGCGGCCCGGATGTCGGCGTGTACGCGGTCGAGCTCCGCGCCGGCCTCGGCAACGGCCGCCCCCGGAGCCAGGCGCCCCACGACGCGCACGACGTGGTTGGCGCGCACCGTCCAGGGCACC
>CBFGQV010000254.1:0-4572 GCA_965651045.1 uncultured bacterium | reverse complement strand
CTCCGAACGAGAACCGGTCGCGATTCCCGCGTGGCTTCCGCCCGTGCTCTACGCCGCCGTGACGCTCGTGCTCTTCCGCTCGTTCGTGTTCAGCGACCTGATGCTCTTCGGCTCCGACACCGAGAGCCTCGGCTACATGGCGCGGGCGTTTTTCGCCGAGCGGCTCGCGTCGGGGGATTTCCCGGGGTGGAATCCGGTGATTCTCGGCGGAACTCCGTTCCTGGACTCGCTGGCGGGCGGCGACAGCCTCTACCCGCCGTCGGTGTTGCTCCTGATGCTTCTCGAGCCGTACCGCGCGCTCGGCTGGAAGCTCGTGCTGCACGTGTTCCTGGCCGGGTGTTTCATGTACGGCTGGGCGCGTGCTCTCGAGCGGAGCCGCGCCGCCTCGATGCTCGCCGGGCTGGCGTATCTCGTCGGGCCGTTCATGGTGACGCTCGTGTGGCCGGGCCACGACGGAAAGCTGTTCGTCACGGCGCTCGCGCCTGCGCTCTTCTGGGCGGTCGAGCGCTGGTTCGTGGCCGGGCGCCCGGGGGCGTTCGCGGGGATCGCCGCGGTGGTGGCGCTCGCGCTCCTGACGACGCACTTCCAGATGGCCTACTTCCTCTTCGGTGCGGTGGGTGCGTACGCGATCTTCCGCGCCTGGCAGGGTCGGCGCGTGAAGGCCTTCGGGCTGTTTCTCGCCGCGTCGGTGGTGGGCGCGGCGGCCGCCGGCGTGCAGCTCGCGCCGGCCTTCGACTACATCACCGAGCACTCGCGGCGCACCGCCACCACGACCGAAGCCTCGGCCGAAGAGAACCGGGCGTACGCCTCGTCCTGGTCGCTCCACCCGGAAGAGGTCGTGGGCGCGCTCGCGGTGCCCGAGTTCGTGGGCTCGAGCGTGGGGGGGCCCGCCTGGACGAGCGGCACCTACTGGGGACGCAACGTTTTCAAGCTGAACCACGAATACGTCGGGCTCGTGGCGCTGGTGTTGGCGGGGCTCGCGTTCCTGGGGGGCGCGCGCTCGGCGCTCCGGTGGTTCTTCGCGGGCCTCGGCTCGGTCGCGCTCCTCTACGCGCTGGGTACGCACACGCCGGTCTGGGGCCTCTTCTACGCGCTGGTTCCGGGCATCGAGCTCTTCCGCGCGCCCTCGATGGCGATCTTCCTCACGGGGCTCTCGGTGGCCACGCTGATGGCATTCGGGGTGGATCGACTCCTCGCCTGGAGCGGCTCGGCGGGCGCGAACGGCGACGAGGTGGCCGAAGGCGCGCGCGCCCAGAAGGTCGTATGGATCGTCGCGGGCGTGCTGGCACTCGGCCTGGTGCTGGCCGCCTCGGGCGCGCTCACCAGCGTCTGGACCGGCGCGCTCTACTTCGGGTTCACCGCCGAGAAGGGGCAGGCGCTCGCGCGCGCCGAACCGTTCATCGTGCGTGGCTTCTTCGCCGCGTCCGTGCTCGTGGTGGCGCTCGGCGGCACCCTCCTGCTCGCGCGGCGGGGTGCGCTCAAGCCCGTCGGAGCGGTCGCCGTGATCGGACTGCTGGTCGCGTTCGACGCCATGCGGGTCGACGCACCCTTCATCACCACGCGCGACTTCGAGGCCTTCGCCGCGCCCGACCCGAACGCCGACTTCCTGGTACGGCAGCAGGCGAGTGAGGCTCCGTTCCGGGTGCTCGACATGAACGGGGGTGGCCAAGAGGTGCGGCTGGGCATGTTCGGCGTCGAGCTCGCCGGCGGCCACCACCCGAACGACCTCGCGCGCTACCGCGACCTGATCGGCATGGCGGGAAGCGGCGTGCCCGCGAACCTGCTGACGTCGCCCACCGTGGCACAGCTTCTGAACGTGCGCTACCTGGTGTGGCCCGCCCGCTCGCTCGGCCCGATCGAGCGGCAGGGGCTTCCGGTTGCGGCGGGGGCCACCAGCGCCTCGGCGACGCAGCTCGCCGGTGGCGAGCTGTACGAGGTCGTGTACGAGCTGCCGACGCTGCCGCGCGCGCGGCTCGTCGCCGAGGCCGAGGTGCGCGAGGGCCCGGCTGTGATCGAGGCCATCACCGCCGGCGCGTTCGATCCCGCGACCCGTGCGATCGTGGCCGAGGCCCCGCCTCGCCCACTCGCCGGGGGCGTGCCCGAGGGCTCGGTGACCTGGCTCGAGCGCACGCCCGATCTGCTGCGCCTGCAGGTGCGGACCGACCGCGAGTCGCTTCTGATCATCGCCGACAACTGGTTCCCGGCGTGGCGCGCCACGGTGGGCGGCGACGAGGCGCCCATTTTGCGGGCGTACCACACGCTCCGGGCCGTGCCGGTGCCCGCGGGCGAGCACGAGGTTGTGCTGCGCTATGATTGGGGAGGCCCCGTCCGCGCCGGCGTCTGGATGAGCGTCGCCGGCTGGCTGGTGATCGCCGGTTCGCTCGCGCTCGGGTGGTGGCGGGGTCGGTCGGCAAGAGCCACCCCCGAGCCCGCCTGAGTCCCACGGCCGTGCGCACGTTGCTCGTTCGAGCCGCGCAACTCGCGGCCACGGTCCTCGTCACGTGGTTCATCGTCGAGCGGGTGGGACTCTCGCTCGACGAGCTCGCGCGCTTCGACCTCGCCCGTTGGCGGCCACGCTGGCTGCTGCTGGTCGCCTCGTGCGTCACCCTCGCCGCCGGCTACGCGCTGTCGTCGGCGCTCTGGGGGCGCATGGTGCGCGAACTCGGCGGCCCCGCGCTGCCCGCGTGGACCGCGATTCGCGTGTTCATGGTCGCCAACCTCGGCCGCTACGTGCCCGGCAAGGTGCTCCAGCTCGCGGGGCTCGCCTATCTCGCGCGCCGCGAGGGCGTCTCGGTGGGTGTGGCGGGCGCGGCCGCCGTGCTGGGGCAGGGGGTCGCGCTCCTGGGTGCGACCGTGGTCGGGCTCGGCGCGTTCTTCGGGCCCAACGAGGCATGGCGGACCGCCGGGTGGGTGGGGCTCGCCCTGGTGGTGCTCTTCGTCCTTCTGGCCAGCGTTCCGGCTCCGCTCCGATGGCTCGGGCGCGTGCGCGAAGACACCCCCACCCTCCGCGCGGGCTTCGGTCTCCGCTGGACGGCCCTGTACGCGCTCAACTGGGCGCTCTACGCCGCGGCCTTCTGGCTGCTCTTCCTCGGCCTCGAGGGTTGGGCCACCTTTGTCCAGGTCGGCCCTGCCTTCGCGGCGGCCTACGTCGCGGGCTACCTGGCCATCTTCGCGCCTGCGGGCCTCGGCGTGCGCGAGGTGTCGCTGGTCGCCTTCCTGAGCCCGGTGATCGCACCCGAGCCGGCCGCCGCGCTCGCCGTGGTCGCCCGCCTCTGGACGACCGGGGTGGAGCTGCTGCCCGCTGCCCTGCTCGCGACGCTGCAGGCGCGGCGCGACCCGACCAGAGATCCCCCGAACCCGACCCACGACCAACCCACGGGAGCATGAGCACCGAGTGGAGCCCCGACGACCGGTTTCTGGTCGTCATGCCGACCTACAACGAGCGCGAGAACATCGAGCGCATCGTACCGCGGGTCCTGGAGGCGGACGCGCGCATCGAGGTGCTCGTGGTCGACGACGCGTCACCCGACGGCACGGGCGAGGTGGTCGACGCGCTGGCCGAGGTCGAGCCGCGGGTGCACGTGCTGCACCGCGCGGGGAAGGAGGGTCTCGGCACCGCGTATCTTGCGGGGTTCGCCTGGGGCATAGACCGTAACTTCAAGTTGCTCTTCGAGATGGATGCCGACTTCTCACACCGTCCCGAAGACCTTCCGGCCTTCATCGAGCGCGCCCGGGACGCCGACCTGGTGGTCGGGTCACGGTACGTCGACGGCCGCGTGACCGTCGTGAACTGGCCCCTCTCGAGGCTGCTCATCTCGATCTTCGGTTCGTGGTACGCGCGCACGATCACGCGGCTGCCGGTGCGCGACGCCACCGGCGGGTTCAACTGCTTCCGGCGCGAGGTGCTCGAGGCGCTCGACCTCTCGCGCGTGCACTCGAACGGGTACTCGTTCCAGATCGAGATCAAGCTGCGTGCATGGCGGAAGGGGTTCAGGGTCGTCGAGATCCCGATCGTCTTCACCGAGCGTGACTCGGGCGAGTCCAAGATGAGCAAGCGCATCGTGCGCGAAGCCATCTGGAAGGTCTGGCAACTGCGGTTCCAGGACCTGGCGGGGCGGCTGTGAGCACGGGCGACCAGGGCAGGGGAGCGGGCGACTCGCGGGCGGAACAGCCCCCCGAACGCATCGACAAAGCGTACTACGACGCCTCGACCTACTTCGAGGGCGGTACCGAACACCTGACGGACCTCACGAGCCCGTTCCAGCGCTACCGCATCGACAAGGTGCTGGGCATTCACGAGCCCGGGCGCGCCGACCGCGTGGTGGACCTCGGCTGCGGGTGGGGCACCTTCGAGTTCGCCCTCGCGCACCGCGTGAAGGAGGTCGTCGGGGTCGATTTCTCGTCGCGGAGCATCGAGCTGTGCCGGCGGCGACTGGCCGCCGATCCGCGCCCCAACGTGCGCTTCCTCGAGGCCGACGCGGGCGACACCGGCCTGGAGGCGGCCGCCTGGGACCTGGTGATCGCCGCCGACCTCTTCGAACACCTGTATCCGGACGACTCCGAGCGCGTCGC
>CBFGQV010000253.1:0-4577 GCA_965651045.1 uncultured bacterium | reverse complement strand
GAGACGGACGGCCCCGGCGCCCCGACGATCCTCATGGTCTCGTCGTACGTGTGTCCGATGACGGCCATCGAAGGCATCGCTCGGGACTACGAGACCTACACGAAGCCCGTCGAGCAGGAGCTGGTCGAAGAGGGCGTGTTCGGCGGCGCCGGGCTCTACTTCCACGTCTGGGCCGACGAGTGGAACGTCAACTACTACCGGCTGGGCTACGACGTCGGCGACATGCTCGAGGGTGCCCAGACCGCCAACCGGCGGGTGATCGAGCGAAATCCCGATCTCGCCGACGAACCCGGCCCCTTCGCGGCGTGCTCGGCGCACAAGGACAACATCTATGCGTTCGGACCGGGCACGGGTCGGCCGGACGTGTTCACGGAGGGCGGGGGGAACTGACGGTTCACCGCGTGCCTGCTACACCTCGGCCAGCCTCAGGCCAGCCCCGAGGAACCGCTCGAAGTCCCGCCGATCGGCCGTCGCGAGCGAAGCGCTGGCGGCGAGGGCCGTGGCTGCGACCAGGCAGTCGGCGAAGCTGCCACGGCGTCGGCCGGCGTGGTTGAAGAGGCGTGCTGCCTCAGCGGCTTCCTCGGGGCCGAAAGGCACAAGGGTATGCGTCAATCGCCGAACCCGAGCCTCATCGCGCTCCGCCAGTGGCCCGCAGAGGAACTCGGCCCATGCAATGGTCGACATCGCCAGGGGTCGCCGCTCGACAAGCCACGCGCGTAGCGTGTCGGACTCGCGCGACCCACGGACGAGTGACCGAATGACGAAGCTCGTGTCCAGGTGAATGACGCCCGGGTCGGGCCGCGTCACGGTCCGGCCGCCTCGCGCTCCGCGCGTACCTCCCGCACCCAGGCGTCTGCCTGAGTCGCGGTAAGTCCGAGCCCATCTTGCAGCTCCTCGAGGGCAGCCAGAGCGTCGCCGGCTTGGTCGAGCTGCTCCACGCGGGCGGCGGCCGCCACGACGCGCCGCAGCGTCTCGGACTTGGAGGCGCCCCACCGTTCGGCGAGCCGGTCGAGCTCCGCGACCGTCTCAGGGTCAAGCGAGAACGTGGATCGCACGGTCATTCTGGCCATGCACGAGAGTATGGTCATACTTCTTCTCCAGCAAGCGTGTGAGCGACCGCGCGACACACAAACGTTGGCTCCTCTTTAGGGGCGATCAAATGTCGAGACGCGCGCGCTGCCGACCCTCCGGGCAACCCTTGCACGCCATGATACGTCGTACTAAGTAATTAGTAGCTCACGACGCATCACCCACGAGGCGAGGGGAGGGTTGCCCGGTGCCCGGACCGCAGACATTCACGCCCCGCGAGCTCGACGTCATGGCCGCGCTCTGGGCCCTGGGCGACGCGTCGGTCGCCGAGGTCCAGGCGCGGCTCGACGATGAGCTGGCGTACACGACCGTCCTGTCGGTGCTGCAGTTGCTCGAGCACAAGGGCCACGTCACGCACGAGCGCGACGGCCGCCGGTACCGCTACCGGCCCACCACCTCGGCGCGCGACGCCGGCGGGCCCCTGCTCGACCGGCTGCTCGAGAGCCTGTACAAGCACTCGCCCGTGCGACTCGTCGCGCACCTGGTCGACCGCGGATCGGTCTCGGACGCCGAGCTCGAGCAGATTCGCCGGCTCATCGACCAACGCCTCGCCGGCTCCGAGGGCGAGGAGGCGCCATGACCGTCGCCACGCTGCTTTACGCCCTGGCCGGCGGCGCGCTCTCCATGGTCGGGGCGTGGGCCCTCGCGACGGTCTTCCGCATGGCCGACCAGCCCGAGCGATGGGTGTGGGCGGCGGGCATGCTGGTCGCCGTCCTGCTCTCGCTCGCGCCCTTCGTCGCGGCGGTTCCCGGGGATTCCCGGCCAGCCACCGGCGCCGGCCAGTATCGCATCTCCGAGCGACCGCCCGCCGAGGCCACCTTCGGCGAACCGGGCACGGGGCCGGTGCCCCCGCTCCTGGCGAACTTCGACGTCGGCGCGCGAATCCCCCTGGCGCGGGAGCTGTGGTTCGCCCTCTCGGTGGCTCTCCTGGCCGCGGCTGGCGCCGTCGAGCTTCGGCACCGACGCAGGTCCGGGCAGTTCCGCCGCGTGCGCATGCACGGTGTCGTCGCCTGGCGGAGCCGCGACCAGGGGCCCGCCGTCTGGGGCGCGTTGTCGCCGCGGCTGGTCGTGCCCGAGCGCATCGACGAACTGAGCGCCGACGAGCAGCGCATCGTGCTCGCGCACGAGGTGGAGCACCTGCGGGCCGGTGATCCGGCGCTCAACGCGCTGGCGTCGATCCTGCTCGTGCTCGTGCCCTGGAACGCGTTTCTGTGGCTCATGTCGCGGCGCCTGGCGCGCGCCATCGAGTCGGATTGCGACCGGCGCACGCTGGCGCGCAGCCGTACCGAGCCACGGGCCTACGCCGAGCTCGTCCTGCGCATCGCCGCGTGGCAGGCGCCCCGCGCTCCGGCGCCGTTGGCCCTCGCGATGGGCCGATCGGCGCGTGAGCTGCACGGCAGGCTGGCGCGGGTGCTCGAGCCCACACCCCCGCGCCGCGCTGGAGCGGTGGCCGGGGTGGCCCTGCTCGCCGTCGGTGCCGCCGCGCCACTCCTGGCGAATCCGCCCGCGACCCGCGGCCCCGATCTGGCAGCGTCGGCCTCGCCCGGGGCCGTGGAGCCGGCCGGGGTGATCTACCGGGCGCGCGAGGTGCCCCCACCGCCGGTCGCGACCATCCGCGAGCGAGGAGAACCCTGACCCCGAACGGGAGGAGGACGACGATGACGATGACGACGATGACGATGACGATGATGACGATGACGAGGAGCACCCTGGGGGCGCTCACCCCCGCGCTCGCGCTCGCCGGGTTGCTCGCCTCGCCGCTTGCCGCGCCGCTCGCCGCGCAGGGCCCGGGCGCCCCGGAGGTCATCACGCTGCCGGCCGCAGACCGGGCACTCGAGCTCCGGGTCGACGACGTATACCGCCTGGGCGGCCTGGATACCGACGAGCCCTGGCAGGAGTTCGGATGGGTGCGCGCGCTGGCCTTCGGGCCCGACGGGCGGCTGTTCATACTCGACCAGCGCGCGCGGCAGGTGCACGCCGTGGCGCCCGACGGCCGTTACGCCGGGCCCGTCGGAAGCGAAGGCGAGGGCCCGGGCGAGTACCAGCTCCCGACCGGCCTGGCCGTGGGCCCCGACGGCACGATCGCGGTGCGCGACACGCGCTCGAACTCCTTCGTGCTGTTCGACGCCCGGGGCGAGTATCTGCGAAACGCGCGGCCGGACGCTTCGCGCGGGTCGGTGGGCGGCTCGGTGCTCGGGCCCGACTCGTGGCTCTACGGCGAGCCGTCATTGCTGCTGAGGTCGGCCGACGGCAGCAGCGAGCTGGTCGCCGGCTATCTCGCGGGCGGCGACGGGGTGTACGGGGTGACGCACCTGCCGCTCTTGCGCGTGCACCTCGAGCGCGACGAGCCCGAGGTGATCGAGCGGCTCTGGATCGCGCCCAGGACCGCCGAGGGCCGGAGCTCCGCGCAGGTCGCGTTCCTGCCCGAATGGCACTGGGCGGTCTTCCCCGACGGGGCGGTCGCGGTGGCGGACTCGACCACCTGGTCGGTGCGGGTCCGCGCGGCGAACGTCGGCGGATCGGACCTCGAGCTTCGCCGCCCCATCGAGCCGCGGCGCGTCACCGGCGCGGACCGCGAGGCCGAAACC
Organism: uncultured bacterium; assembly: GCA_965651045.1. Classification (GTDB taxonomy): domain Bacteria; phylum Gemmatimonadota; class Gemmatimonadetes; order Longimicrobiales; family Gaopeijiaceae; genus Gaopeijia. Next base: position 900 of record CBFGQV010000253.1, on the reverse strand, counting down.
GCGCGTCGTGCCGCGGAAGGCCCCGGTGCGGGCGGCGGCGGGGGCATGGTCGCCTTCGGTGGCACACCCGAGGAGCGCGACCAGGCGCTCGCCCGCGCCCGCCAGCGCCAGCTCGAGCAGGTGCTCGGCTTCTACCACGAGATCCAGGTCGTGCAGGGCCTCGGCGTCGACCACGAAGGGCGTCTCTGGGTGTCCCGCGCCCCCGACCGCGTCGGAGAGCCGGGGCCCATCGACATCGTCACCCGCGACGGCGAGTACCTGGGCACCGTCGAAGGGCTCACCCTGCCCGACGCGTTCGGCCCCGACGGGCTCGCCGCCTGGCTCGGGCGCGGCGAGCTCGACGTGCCGGAGGTGGTGGTGAGGCGGGTGGTGCTCGGGGGCTGAAGGCTCGCTACCGGGCCAGCGCCGGAAACGCCCCCGGCGCCCGCCGGTGCCCCGTGCCCTGCTCGTACGCGTACGCGAGACGGAAGAGCGTGCCCTCCGACCAGGGGCGGCCGAGCAGTTGGAGCCCGGCGGGCAGCGAGCCGTACGTGTAGCCCATCGGCACGGTGAGCGCCGGCAGCCCCGTGGCCGGCGCCACGCGCTGCGAGTTGTCGCCACGGTACTCTTCGTTGCCGCGGTCGATCGGCGCGGGCGGGTGCGTCCACGACGGGTACACCAGCGCCTCGACCCCCGCCGAGTCCATGGCGGCCACGACGGCGGCCATGTAGCCCTGCCGCTCGGGGTGCTCGGCGTAGTCGGGGCAGGGCGGATCCCACGCCGACGGATGCACGTCGAGCGGCGCCTCGGTGTACGACCGCAGCACGCGCTCGACCGAGGGGTGGTACTCACCCGTCTCGAGCACCGAGATCACGTCGGTGAAGGGCGCCCCGTCGCCCAGGCTCTCCAGGTACACGCGCA
>CBFGQV010000252.1:0-4582 GCA_965651045.1 uncultured bacterium | reverse complement strand
GACCGGCCCGTCGCCGGTCGCCGAGTCCGTCGAGGAATTTCGTCCGTGTCGCCCAGGGTCTCCGATTCGACCGTCCGCCGCCTCTCGCACTACCTGAGAAGCCTCGAGCTGCGCCAGGTGAGAGGCGAGGCGACCGTCTCCAGCGAAGACCTCGCCCACGACGCGGGCACCACCGCGGCACAGGTTCGGAAGGACCTGTCGCATTTCGGCTCGTTCGGGAAGCGGGGACTCGGCTACCGCACGCCCGAACTCGCCGGGCAGCTCCGGTCGATCATGGGTCTGGACCGGCCTTGGCCCGTGCTGCTCGCCGGCGCCGGGCGCATCGGGTCGGCACTTTTCGCCTATCCGGACTTCCGACGGCGCGGGTTTCGCATCGTCTCGATCGTCGACGACGATCCGTCGAAGATCGGCCGGAGTTGGGACGGGATCACGATCGTGGGCGGCGACGACCTCGAGCGCGAGATCGAGCGGTTCGAGCTGTCCGTGCTGATTCTTGCCGTGCCCGCGACCGCGGCGCAGGGCATTGCCGAGCGCGCGGTCGCCGCCGGCGTTCGCGGCATTCTCAACTTCGCGCCGACGCAGCTCCGCCTGCCGCGCTCCGTCGCGGTGCAGGAGGTGAACCTCGTCATGGAGCTTGAGGCGCTCGCATTCCAACTCACGCATGACTGACGGACCCGCCGCCGGGCCGGGCGACTCGCTGCTCGAGCGGGTCGCGCATCGGCTCGCCGAGGGGCCCGCCCACACGTTGGTGCTCGCCCGCGAAGTGATGGGGCTCGAGGGGCACCCGGGCGCCTCGGCGGCGGCGGTCTTCGCGCTCCTCGGAAGCGACGCGCGGTTCTCGGTCGACGCGGGGGGCATGTGGCGCCGCGGGGCCGAGCCGGTGGGTCCGAGCCTCGACCGGCTCGCCTACGCGGTGGTCGACGTCGAAACCACCGGCGGCTCGCCTGCCCAGGGACACCGCATCACGGAGATCGCCGTGGTCGAGGTCCGAAGCGGGGCCATTCAGGCCGAGTACAGCACCCTCGTCAATCCGGGTCGGAGCATCTCGCCGTTCGTGACGGCGCTCACGGGCATCTCGGCGCGCATGGTCGAAAGCGCCCCCTTCTTCGAACACGTCGCCACCGAGGTCGTCGACCGCCTCAGGGGTCGGGTGTTCGTGGCCCACAACGCGGGCTTCGACAGCCGCTTCGTGCGGCAGGAGATCGTCGAGGCCCTGGGCGAGGCACCGGCCGCCCCCCGCCTGTGCACGGTCCAGCTCGCGCGCGGCCTCGTGCCGCGTCTCCGGCGCCGGAACCTCGACGCGCTCGCGGCCTATTTCGGGGTGCCGATCCAGGACCGCCACCGCGCGCTCGGAGACGCGGTCGCGACGGCGCGCGTGCTGATCCGCCTGCTCGACGCCGCAGCGGAGCAGGGCATACACGATCTGGACGCGCTGCGGCGGCATCTGCGCCGTGCGGGGCGCCGCAACCGGCGGAAGGGACGGGGGCGCCGCACGGCATCGGACGCCACCCGTGATCGGCCCGCTCGTCCGCCGGACCTCTTCGACCCACCCGACCCGGACCCCGACGACCGATGACCCACGCTCGCGCGATCGACGATCTGCCCCTGGTCCGCTCCACGACGGTCGGCCGCATGCGCGTGCACGCGCTCGAGGCGGGGCTGCAGTGGCTCGACGGGGGTGCGATGTTCGGGGTGGTGCCCAAGCCGCTCTGGGAACGCCGCATTCCTCCCGACGACCGGAACCGCATTCCGCTCGCGCTCCGATGCCTGCTGGTCGAAGCCCCGGGCGCGCTGGTGCTCGTCGACACCGGTATCGGCGACAAGGAAGACGCCCGTTTCCACGAGATCTACGGGGTCGAGAACGCGGGCGACCCCACGCGCCTGGAAGACGCGATACGTGCCGCGGGCTTCGCGCCCGACGACGTGGAGTTGGTGGTCTCCACGCACCTCCACTTCGATCACGCGGGCGGCAACACCCGACGGGCGCCCGGGGGCGGGGTCGAGCCCGCCTTTCCCGGCGCGCGGTACGTCGTGCAGGAGAAGGAGTTCGAGTTCGCGCACCGCGACAACCCCCGCATTCGCGCGAGCTACCTCGCGCACAACTTCGACCCCGTGCACGAGGCGGGCCTCTGGCGCTTCGTTCAGGGTGAGGCGCAGGTGACGGAAGGCGTGCGCGTCGTACCGACGCCCGGGCATACGCCCCACCACCAGTCCGTCCTGATCGAGAGCGACGGCGAGGTGGCGTGCTTCCTGGCCGACGTCTGCCCCACGGCGGCGCACCTGCCGCTGCCGTGGATCATGGGCTACGACCTCGAACCGCTCGTGACCCTCGAGTCCAAGACGAAGCTCTGGGACCGCGCACGGGCCGAGCAGTGGCTGCTCGTGTTCGAGCACGACGCCGACACGCCGTGGGGCCGCCTCGATCCCGGTCAGGAACGGCCGACGCTGGTTCCTGTCGAGTGACCTGCGGCGGGGCTGACCCGTACGGAGATTTCATCTATCTTGTGGGGCTGACGGCGCCACCCCCGACGGGGCGCCCGACCTACGACCCGACACACCGACGAGCATGAGCGACCCGTCTCGAACTCCTGTCATCGTGAGCGGCGCCCGGACGCCGATCGGGCGTTTCCTCGGCGGCCTCGGTCCGCTGACGGCGTCCGCGCTCGGCGCGGTCGCGGTGCGCGCCGCGGTCGACCGGGCCGGCATCGACGCGGGCGCGATCGACGAGGTCATTCTCGGCAACGTGCTGCAGGGCGGGGGCGGTCAGGCCCCGGCGCGCCAGGCCGCGATCGCCGCCGGGCTGCCCGCGACGATTCCGGCGGTGACCGTGAACAAGGTGTGCGGATCGGGACTCAAGGCGGTCATGCTCGCGGCCCAGGCGATCCGCGCGGGCGACATCGAGGCTGCGGTCGCCGGTGGCATGGAGTCGATGTCGAACGTGCCCTACTACCTGCGCGGCATGCGGAGCGGGGTGAAGTTCGGCGACCAGACGCTCGTCGACGGACTCATTCACGACGGACTCTGGTGTTCGTTCGGCCAGTGCCACATGGGCGGCCACGCCGAGTACACGGCGGCCCGCGCCGGCATTTCGCGCGAAGACGCCGACGCGTTCTCGCTCCGCTCGCACCAGAAGGCCGTCGCGGCGATCGAAGGCGGCCGGTTCGCCACCGAGATCGTGCCGGTCTCGATCGCCGGCCGGAAGGGCGAGACCGTGATCGACACCGACGAGAGCCCCCGCAAGGACACGTCGCTCGAAGCGCTGGCGCGCCTGAGGCCCGCCTTTCCGAACGACGCCCCCGACGGACTCGAAGAGCTCGTCGTCACGGCCGGCAACGCCCCGGGGCTGAACGACGGGGCCGCGGCGCTGGTCGTCTGCTCCGAGGCCTTCGCCCGGGCCCACGGCCTCGAAATCCAGGCGCGCATCACGGGGTACGCGTCGGGCGGCACCGAGCCCCGCGATCTCTTCTTCGCGCCGATCGCGGCCGTCCGGAACCTCATGGCGCGCACCGGTACGTCGATCGACGACTACGGGTTGATCGAGGTCAACGAGGCGTTCGCCGTCCAGGCGATCGCCGACATGCGCGAGCTCGGCATGGACGAGGACCGCGTCAACGTGAACGGCGGCGCGGTCGCGCTCGGGCACCCGATCGGCGCCTCGGGCGCGCGCATTCTGGTGACGCTCCTGGCGGCCATGGACGCGCGCGACGTGAATACCGGACTCGCGACGCTCTGCCTCGGCGGAGGCAACGCGGTCGCGCTCTCGGTCGAGAAGGCCTGATGCCGGCTCCGACGAAGCCAGAACCCCCACGCGAATCTTCAGGACGAAGCTCATGAGCACACTCCCCCGCACGGACCGGTCTCCTCTCGCGGCGGCACTCGACAGCGACGCGCTCTTCGGGCGCGGCGTGGTGCTGGGGCTCGGCATCGTGGCGTTCATCGTCGGCACGGCGGCGGGCGCCTACGTGGCGATCCCCCTGCCGTTCACGCCGGTGCCCGTGACCCTGCAGCCGCTCTTCGTGATTCTCGCCGGCGCGTTGCTCGGACCCTGGGCGGGAGCGAGCGCGATGGCGGGCTATCTGGCCCTCGGCATCGGCGGCGCGCCGGTCTTCTCGGCGGGGCACGCGGGGCTGCCGTGGCTCTTCGGCCCGACGGGCGGATACCTGATCGCCTACCCGGCGGCGGCGTTCCTCGTGGGGGCGCTCGCGGCCGAGTCGCGTTCGACGTTCCGCCTCGGACTGGCGCTCGCGGCCGGCGTCGCGGCGATCTACCTCGGCGGCGTGTCGCAGCTCTGGATCCTCACGAGGCAGGACCTGGGCGCGCTTCTGGTGCAGGGGGTGCTGCCCTTCCTGCTCGGTGATCTCGTCAAGGTCCTCGTCGCGCTCGGGCTCGTTCAGGCCCTCCGTCGTACCCGCCCCGGACGCTGAGTCCGGGGTTTTTTTTGTGCGGGACCCGGGTCGGGGCGCGCGCGGCTCGAAGGCACGGGCGGTGGCCGGCATCGGAGCCTACGTCCTCATGGCGATCGGGCTCACGGGGCTTGCCGGCCTCCTGGACCTCGCCGGTGGAGATGTCGATGGCGGGTTTG
>CBFGQV010000251.1:0-4597 GCA_965651045.1 uncultured bacterium | reverse complement strand
CCCGGATCTCGGCCTCGTCGCGGACGCCGCCGAGGCTCACCCGCACGAACTCGCGCTCGAGCGCATGAGCGATGCTCCGGCCGAGCGACGTCTTGCCGACGCCGGGAGGGCCGACCAGACAGAGAATCGGACCCTGGAGCTCGCCCACCAGCGAAAGGACCGCGATGTGGTCGAGGATGCGTTCCTTGACCTCACGCAGCCCGAAGTGCGCGGCGTCCAGCACCCCCGCGGCCTGCAGCACGTCGAGGTTGTCGGTGCTGCGGTTGGCCCAGGGCAGGCCCAGGATCCAGTCCAGATAGGTACGGATCACGGCGGCCTCGGGGGCCACCGGGTTGAGCTTGCGCAGGCGCTGCAGCTCGCGTTCGGCCCGCTCGCGGGCGTGCCGCGGAAGGTCGCGCTCGCGTACGGTCCGCTCCAGCTCGACCCAGTCCTCCGCCTCTTCCGCTCCCAGCTCTCGGTGGATCGCCTTGAGCTGCTCGTTCAGGTACATCTGCCGACGATCCGATTCCACCTGAAGTCGAATCTGCTCGTCGAGCTTCTCTTCGATGCGAAGAATCTCCAACTCGCGCACCAGTACCTCGCGCAGCATCGCGAGCTGGCCCGCGAGGTCGGTGGTCTCGAGCAGCTCCTGTTTCTCGACGGGCGAGAGCAGCAGGTGCCCGGACACCAGGTGCGCGAGGCGGACGCGGTCGCGGGTCTCCACCAGCGACGCCGCCAGGTCGTCGGGCACGCGGTCGTGCAGACGGGCGTACTCTTCGAAATGGCGAGCGACCGTTCGTGCCAGCGCCTCGAGTTCGGCGTCGGGCGACGCCTCCCGGTCGGCCTCGCCGGCGCCGTACCCGGCGATCTCGGCGGCAAGGTGCTCGCCGTCGAGGTAGCGCTCGACGCGCACGCGACCGAGACCCTCGAGCACGACCCGCGACGTGCCGTCGGCCAGAGGCGTCGACTGCACGACCCTGGCCACCGTGCCGACCCGGAACAGCTCGTCGGCCGTGGGTGACTCGACGGCCGCATCCTGCTGTGCGACCAGTACGAGCAGGCCGTCGTGCGCGCGTGCCCGGTCCAGCGACACGAGCGAGCGCGGCCTTCCGATCAGGAGGGGAAGCACCATGTACGGGAAGAACACCAGGTCCCGGAGCGCCACCACCGGCAGCTCGTCGGGCACCTCGATCGTTTCGTCCACCCGGATGAGGGTCGTCATGGTGTGGAGGGGAAGGGGGCGCTCAGGCCTCCAGTCGCCGCTCCTTCTCGGGGTGCAGGACCAGGAGGGGCGGTACGCCCTGTTCGACGCTTTCGGTGGTGATCACCACCTCGCGCACGTCCTTGCGCGAGGGTATCTCGAACATGATATCGCGCATCAGCCCTTCGAGCACGGACCGGAGGCCGCGTGCCCCGGTGCCCCGGTCGAGGGTCTTGCGCGCGATCGCCTGGATCGCGTCCTGGTCGAAGGTGAGTCCGATGCCCTCGAGCTCGAACATCTTCTCGTACTGCTTCATCAGCGCATTCTTGGGCTCGACCAGGATCCGGCAGAGCGATTCCTCGTCCAGCTCGTCGAGCGCTACGGAGACGGGCAGGCGGCCGACCAGCTCGGGAATGATGCCGAAGCGCTGCAGGTCTTCCGGCTCGACCTGGTGCAGGAGCTGGTCGCGGTCCGGCAGCTGGCCCTCACCCACGAACCCGATCTTGCGCCGTCCGATGCGGGCTTCGACGACCTTCTCGAGCCCGTCGAACGCGCCCCCGCAGATGAAGAGAATGTTGCGGGTGTTGATCTGGATGTACTCCTGCTGCGGGTGCTTCCGGCCACCCTGCGGCGGCACCGACGCGACCGTGCCTTCGAGGATCTTGAGGAGCGCCTGCTGCACGCCCTCGCCCGAGACGTCACGTGTGATCGACGGGTTCTCGGACTTGCGGGCGATCTTGTCCATCTCGTCGATGTAGACGATGCCCCGCTCGCACTCGGCGATGTTGTAGTCCGCGGCCTGAAGCAGCCGGACGAGAATGTTCTCGACGTCTTCGCCTACGTAGCCCGCTTCGGTCAGCGTCGTCGCGTCGGCGATCGTGAACGGCACCTGCAGAATGCGCGCGAGCGTCTGCGCGAGCAGCGTCTTGCCGACGCCGGTCGGGCCGATGAGGAGAATGTTCGCCTTGTCGATCTCGACGTCGTCGAGCACACCCTGGTGGTTGACGCGCTTGTAGTGGTTGTACACGGCCACCGAAAGCGCCCGCTTCGCCGCTTCCTGCCCGATCACGTACTGATCGAGCACGTCCTTGATCTCTTCCGGCGTGGGGCTCGGAACCGTGCTTTCGGTCTGCTCGCGCTCTTCTTCCTCCGCGAGGATCTCGTTACACAGCGAGATGCACTCGTTGCAGATGTAGACCGAAGGACCGCTGATGAATTTCTTCACGCTGTCCTTGGACTTGCCGCAGAAGCTGCAGCGGAGGTGCTTGTCGTTCGACATGCGTCCGTCCTCGTGACGGGGACGAGCCGAAGCCCGTCGTGGTCAGTCCCCCTTGCGGGGCTTGTCCGGGGTGTCGGAGTCGGCGGGTTTCGCGCCGGCGGCGACGGGCCCCTCGAGCACACGGTCGATCAGGCCGTACTCGACGGCCTCGGTGGGGCTCATGAACCGGTCGCGGTCGACGTCCTCGGCGATCTGCTCGACCGTCTGCCCGGTGTGTTGCGAGAGAATCTCGTTCATGCGATGGCGCGTACGCAGGATCTCCTTCGCGGCGATCTCGATGTCCGCGGCGGTACCCTGCGCGCCGGACGACGGCTGATGAATCATGATACGAGAGTTGGGCAGCGCGCTACGCTTTCCTTCGGCGCCCGCCGTGAGCAGGATCGCGCCCATCGACGCGGCCATGCCCACGCAATACGTCGCCACCGGCGCCCGCAGATGCTGCATGGTGTCGTAGATGGCCATGCCCGCGTACACACTGCCGCCCGGCGAGTTGATGTACATGTGAATGTCCCGCTCGGGGTCGTCGGCATCGAGAAACAGGAGCTGCGCGACCATGATGTTGGCCACGTTGTCGTCGATACCGGACCCCAGGAAAACGATGCGGTCCATGAGCAGCCGCGAGAAGATGTCGTAGCTGCGCTCACCCCGGCTGGTGCGCTCGATGACGTACGGCGGATAGATCGGCATTAGGCGTCCTTGATCTCGGACTGGCTGGCGAGGTATTCGAAGACCTTCCGCTCGGTGATTTCCTGCTCGAGCTGCTCGAGCCGCCCCGACTTCTGGAGGCGCGCGTAGATCTCGGAGGGATTGGTGTCGTTGCGGGCCGCGATCTCTTCGACGCGGTCGTCGATCTCTTCTTCGGTGGCCTGGAGTCCCTGCGTGGCGGCGATGCGCTCGATCAACAGAATGCGCTGCACCGCGCGCTCGGCCTCGGGCCGAACCTGCTCGCGGGCCTCGGCGAAGCGCTCCGGGTCGGAGCCTTCACCGTCGCCCATGACCGAGTCCAGGTACCGGTCCACCATGCTCCCGGGTACCGAGAAGGGATTCGCGGCCAGGAGCTGGTCGAGCAGGCGGCCGCGCACGGTCGCCTCGGCCTGCTGCCGCGCTTCCTTCTCGAGGTCCTCCAGGACGCGCGCCCGGAGCGTCGCGAGGTCGTCGAAGTCGCCCACCGAACGGGCGAAGGCGTCGTCGAGCTCGGGCAGAACCCGGACCTTGCGCTCGCGCAGCGTGACGTGCAGCCGTTCCTCCTGGCCGCGCCGGGCTTCGTTCGGGAAATCGTCCGGGAAGGTGACCGTGAACTCGCCGTCCTGGCCCGGCTCGAGGGTGTAGATCGCGCTCTCGACGTCGGGAATCGCGTCACCCTCGCCGAGCACGAGGTCGTAGTCGTGCGCCTCGTCGTCGCCTTCGGTGCCCTCACCGTCCAGGCGGCGGGCCGTGATCGAGACGAGGTCTCCGGCCGTCGGCGTGCCTTCCTCGGCCGCGGCCCAGGAGCCGTGCTGCTCGCGGAGCCGTTCCAGCACCTTGTCGACCTCGGTGTCGCCCACCGCGGCGCTCGGGCGCTCGACCGTGAATCCCCCGAGGCGCGAGAGTTCGATCTCGGGCTGCACGTCGAAGGAAATGGCGAAGCTGAGCGGCTGATCGGGCTCGTAGTCGAGCTTTTCGACCTCGCCCTCCGAGATCGGCTGCAACGCGTTCAGCTTGAGCGCCTCACGATAGGCCTCGCCCACGACGCGGTCGACCATTTCGCGGTCGAGCGCGGGGCCGAAGCGCTGTTCGACGACCCTCGCCGGAATCTTGCCGGCGCGGAAACCGGGCAGCTTGAGGCGGCCCGCGAGGGTGCGTGCGACCTTCTCCCGCTCGGCCTGCACGAGGTCGGCGGGAATCGTGACGTTCATGGTGCGGCGCCAGCCGGCGCCCTCCTGTACGTCGATCGTCAGGCGCGAAGCGTCTATGGTCATGCCGAAGAGGGGGTGAAGCGAGAGACGTCGACGCGCGGCGGACATGCGAAAGGGGGGACTCGAACCCCCACGGCACGAAGCCACGAGATCCTAAGTCTCGCGCGTCTACCAGTTCCGCCACTTTCGCGTCGGGGAAACCGGTCAAAGATAACCGGCGCGAGAAGGGCCATCAACACGAAG
>CBFGQV010000250.1:0-4601 GCA_965651045.1 uncultured bacterium | reverse complement strand
CGCTCATCGTGCCCGACGACGAGGTGCGCGATCTCGAGCGGTTCTGGGCGCGCGTCCGGGAGCATGGCGTCACCCGGCTGCTGCTCGTGCCGTCGGCGCTTCGTGCGTCGCTCGCGCTCCCGACGTTCGAACCGCCGCCGGCGCTCCGTGTGCTCGTGCTCATGGGCGAGCATGTGCCGCCGGACCTCGCCGACGCGGCGGTCGGGGTCTTCGCCGACACCACGGCGCTCTACTCGATCTACGGCAGCACCGAGGCCAGTTCGGCGTTGGTCACCGACCTGCGGGGCGCGCGCGGTCCGGCAGGCGAGGTGCCGCTCGGGGCGCCGATCCGTCCCGAGGTGCGGGCGCTGGTGCTCGACGACGAGGGCGCCGCCGTCGGGCCGGGCAGCGAAGGTCGGCTGTACCTCACCGGGCCTAACCTCTTCGAGGGATACCACGGCGACCCCGGGCGTACAGAGGGCGTGATGGGCCGGGCACCCGACACCGACGCGCCCCTCTACGACACGCGCGACCGAGTGCGGGTGACCGAGGGGGGTGACCTTCTCTACCGGGGACGCGCCGACGATTTCGTGAAGATTCGGGGATTTCCGGTGGTGCTCTCCGAAGTCGAGGCGGCGCTGCGTGCGGCGCCCGGCGTGGACGACGCGGTCGCGCTGACCGACCCGGATGCGGATTCCCCGGTACTACGTGGCTTCGTCACGCCCGCGAGTGCGCCGGCCGGCGAGGTGCTGGAGCACCTGCGGCGCACCCTGCCGGCGCACATGGTGCCGTCGGCGCTGGCCGCCGTGGCCCAGTGGCCGAGGACCGCGAGTCACAAGATCGACCGTCGCGCTCTCGTGGGGGGGGGACGTACCGAGGGATCTCAGCTGGACGCGCTACTTTCGGCATGGACATTCGACGAGCGCGCCGTCGCCCTGGCTTGGCAGGCCGTGACCGGCCACCCGCCCCGGCATCTCGACGACTCGTTCTTCGAGTCCGGTGGAACGTCGCTCAACGTGTACGCGCTGGTCGCCCGACTCCGGATCGCCGTGGGGCACGAGGCCGATCTGCCGACGGCCGCCCAGGTATATTCGAACCCGACCGCTCGCTCGCTCGCGGCGCTCGTGTGCGACCTGCGGGCCGGGCGGAGCCGTGGCGCGGGCGACCAGCCGGTGGCGCTCACCCTGCGCGCGGCGGAAGGGCAGGGCCGGGAGCCGCTCTTCGCGATCGCGTCGGCCGGAGGCACGCTGGGTGCCTACGACCTTCTCGCGCGCGAGTACGAGGCAGGGCGTGAGGTGATTGGGCTTCGTGACCCCTACCTCTGGGGCGGCCGCGATCTGCACGAGCGCTTCGACGCCTGGGTCGACCTCTACCTCGACGCGCTGCTCGGGCGGCAGCCTGACGGTCCATACCACCTGCTGGCCTACTCGTCGGCAGGTGCGTTCGGCTGGGAGCTGGCGAGGCGGCTGCGCGACGACGGAGCCAGCGTGCGGCTCGTGCTGATCGAGCCGATCAGCCTTGCCCGGGAAACCGATGCGCACGCCGAAAGGGCCTTTCAGGCCATCTGGCAGGGCAGGCTTCGGCGGGCCTTCGTTCGCCTGCGGGGCCGCTCTGCAGAGCCGGCGCCTCTGGCGTCGCCAACGCCGGACTTCGCCGGAGACATCGACCGTGCTTTTCGAAACCCGCGGCATGTTCTTTACATGTCGGCGCTGCTCGAGCTGAACAGTGGTAGGCCTTACACACTCGACGCCTCCGAGCTCGAAGGCGTAGCCGCCGATCGGCTCGTCGACCACCTCGTGCAGCGTGTAGGCGAGATCTCACCCGAGGTCGACCCCGAGTGGATCCGGCGGCTCGTGGCGCAGTACGAGCTGCAGGTCCGCACCCAACACACCTACCGCCTCACTCCGCTCGACGTACCGGTCACCCTGATCGAACCCCGCTCACCGATCGCGGGCCTCCTGGCGGGGGTGCTCCGGCGCTACGCGCCGCAGCTCGAGGTGCGCAGGCTGCCGATCGGTCGACCTCGTGCCCGCGTGCGCGAGATCACCGCGCGCTTCGGCCCGCTCGCTCAGCACTACCGGAGCATGCGCGACGAGGTCTTCGTGCGCGCCTTGTCCGTAGAGTTGCCTCGTTGACCGACAGTGTAGACAAGCCGCGTCATCACCTGGCAGACGATGTCTTCCAGGAAGACAGGTCGCGACCCGTGAGCTCCTCCACGTGTGCGACATCTTCGGCGAAGTATGCCACGAGCTCGTCACGCACATCCGGGTCCAATGGCGGGCGAGGCGCGAATCGCGTGTTCCAACGTTGGACCCTGGTCAGGATTCCAAGCTGACGCAGGCCGAGAACGCGCTTCGCGCCCAATACCGGTGCCGCAAGCCAGGCCGGGGTCCGCCGGACGAGGGCGGCGAGACGGGGGTGTCGGAGTTGCTTGTTGGAGTTCCAGCGGGGAAACTCGCGCCGTTGATCATCGGGGAGTCCCAGGAAGTCCAGCACATCGTGGTACACGCGACCAGGGTCGCTCGCGAAGTCGTCGAAGAAAATGACCTTCACCTGGCGGCGCGGGAACGCCGTGAGGAAGCGTTCCAGGTGCCCGCCGAGTTGGCCAAGTTGGTCGTATCGAAGAAAGGGAGGCCCGTCGCCCGCGCGCGAGCGCGCCCATGCTCGCCCGAAATTCTCTTCGGGCTCGAGTTGGTCGAATCGCAGCTGCGAATGCAAGGAGTAGAGAAAGTCGGGATGCCGGCGCAGCATGACGATGATTCGCACCGGAGGAATACGTTCCCGGATTCGATCGGCCGCGACCCGGGAGAGCAGATACCATGTCGACGCCTCGCCCGCCGCAAGGTGATGCGGTCCGACCCCTTCGAAGAGCGTCTGGTACCTTTCCCAACTCCTGAACCTTTGACGCCCCCCCAGGTCCTCGGCAAAATAGTGGGGCTCCTTGGGATCGGTCATGAACACCCGCGGGTGCTCGCCCAGATACATGCTGAGCGATGTCGTTCCACTCTTCGGCGCACCCGCGATGATAAACGTCGGCGCCTCAAGTGCCACCGTTGGACGAACGTTGACCATCAAGACCTCCTCCGGGCCGACTCGAGTGATCCAAGCGGCCTCCACAGTACCAGCGACGCATCCTGATCGTAAACCCCGACGGACCGGCTGGGCTTTCGTAGCGAGCGTCGATTGCCGAAGTTGCCGCACACTGCCCGGTTTCGTCGCTGGGCCCCGTACCACCCTTGAACTCCGACCGCCATGAATGTCCGTTCGATGATCCCCAGGCGCCGCCGCACGGCGCTGCTCGCCCTGGCCGCCGCGGGCCTGCCCCTGATCAGTCCGAGCCAGGCCGAGGCCCAGCAGTGGCCGACGACATGGCAGGAGGAGAACGACTTCCGCGCGGGGCCGACGCCCTTCGAGCCGCTCATGGAGTTCTGGTACGAACTCGACGCGATGAGCGAGCTGGTGAGCATGCAGCCGCTCACGCAGACGCTGCTCGGGCGCGAAATGAACCTGATCGTGATCGCCGATCAGCCGATCGTGAACGCCGAAGACGCCATTCGGTCGGGCAAGACGATCGTGTTCGTGGCGCCGTCGGTGCACGGCGGCGAGGTCTCACCGAAGGAGTCGTTCCAGCTCGTGGCGCGGGACCTCGTCGGCGGCGAGCTCCGGCACCTGCTCGACGACGTGATCGTGATCGGCGTGCCGCTCACCAACCCCGACGGCGGCGAGGTGCGGCGGCGCACCAACGAGGCCGGCTACGACATGAACCGCGACTACCTGAAGCTCGAGTCGCAGGAGATTCACGCGTTCGTGACGCAGATCATGACCGAGTGGACCCCCGACATTCACGTCGACGGGCACCACGGCGGGTCGGATCCGTACGTGATCACCTACCAGGGCACGCTGAACCCGGCGGCCGACGCCGAGCTGCGGGCATACCCGTACGAGCACATCTTTCCCCGCATCAGGGCGAAGGTCGAGGCGGAAGACTACCGGGCCTTCGACTACTCGGGCCCGCAGACCCGCGACGGCGTGCGCGGGTGGGGATCGACCTCGGTGGAGCCCCGGAAGCACCACGTCTACACGGGGCTCACGAACTCGATCGGCATCTTGCTCGAGACCCCTCGGAACTCGCGGCGCGTGATGCAGGACGGGTCGGTCGTCGAGATTCCGGAAGACGAGCGCTACTACCACCAGATTCGTGGCGGCGTGCTCGCGCTCGAGGGGATTCTCGAGGTGGCCGCCGAGCGGCGCGAGGAGATTCGCGCGCTCACCACGGCGTCGCGCATGCGGGCCATCGCGATGGGCCACGCCGGCGAGGGCGAGGTCGTGCTCGAGTACGAACTGGTGAACCGTGGTGACGAGCCGGTGTGGATGCCGGACGAGGAGGCGCCGGGGGGGTATTCGCTCCAGACCGTGCCGGTCTGGCTCCGGCACGAGGCCACGCGCACCACGCCCCGTCCGGTGGGGTATCTGTTGCCGCCATCGATGGCCGCGATCGTGCCGCTGCTCATGGACCACGACATCGCGGTCTACCGCTTCCGCGAGCCGGCGAACATCGACGCCGAGGTCTACTACGCGACCTCGGTCCGGACCGACACCTACTTCCAGGGCCACTACCTGAA
>CBFGQV010000249.1:0-4604 GCA_965651045.1 uncultured bacterium | reverse complement strand
CCGGCGCAGCTTGACTCCAGACCGCTTGGCGCCGACGAGCGTGGGGTCGCGGAAGAGCAGGACCAACACGACGCCCGCGACGAAGCCGCCGACGTGCGCCATGAAGGCCACGCCGCCCCCTGTCGGGTCCTGGAACTGCGACGACGCGAGCTGAAGCAGGAACCAGTAGCCGAGATAGACGAAGGCGGGCACGTCGATCAGCGTCACGAAGAGGAACAGGAAGAGGAAGGTGCGCACCCGCGCCGCCGGGTAGAGCACCAGGTACGCACCCATCACGCCCGAGATCGCGCCCGAGGCGCCCACCATGGGCAGCGCCGACGAGGGCTCCACGAGCACGTGGGCGCCGGCGGCGGCAAGCCCGGTGAGCATGTAGAACACGAAAAACCGCAGGTGGCCCATCGAGTCTTCGACGTTGTTTCCGAAGATCCAGAGGAACCAGAGGTTGCCGATGATGTGCGCCCACCCCCCGTGCAGGAAGATCGAACTGAAGAGCGCCTGCCAGGTCGAGCCTCCGAGCTCGCATGGCACCGGGCCGGAGGGCGGGCGCCCGGTGATCTCGACGGGAATTGCGCCGAGGGCGCACACGGAAGCCTCGAGTTCGCGAGGGTCGAGGCCCGCACCCTGAACGAAGACCCAGACCACGAAGGTGATGCCCATGAGGAACAGGGTCATCACCGGCGTCATCTCGGTGGGATTGTCGTCTCGTATCGGAAACACATCGGCTCCGTCGAATCGGGTCGGTCTTCATCATGCCGCCATTTGGGCGGCCCTGCCAGACCGGCAAGAATACGGCTCCGGCCGGTCACTTTGGCCGACATCGGGCGCCAGGGGGCCGTTTCGTGCCGGGCATGGAGGTTGCACCCCCACGCTCCGGGTAGCCCGGCCTCCGACGCGACGAGGGCGCGGCACGACACCTCATCGGAACTTGAATCCCCCGCTCAAGGAGCGCACATGGGCAAGGTCATCGGCATCGATCTCGGCACGACCAACTCGGTGGTGGCGGTCATGGAGGGCGGCGAGCCCGTCGTGATCCCCAACTCGGAGGGAGGGCGCACGACGCCCTCGGTCGTGGCCTTCACCAAGGACGGCGAGCGGCTCGTCGGGCAGGTGGCCCGGCGTCAGGCCATCACCAATCCGAACAACACCGTCTTCTCGATCAAGCGCTTCATGGGCCGCAAGGCCGCCGAGGTGCAGGAAGAGGAGAAGCTGGTGCCCTACGCCGTCGAGCACGACGCGCAGGGGCGGGTGACGGTCAAGATTCCGAATGCCGACAAGACCTTCACGCCGCCCGAGATCTCGGCGATGGTGCTCCAGAAGATGAAGCAGACCGCCGAGGACTACCTCGGGCAGTCGGTCTCGCAGGCCGTCATCACCGTGCCGGCGTATTTCAACGACGCGCAGCGGCAGGCCACGAAGGACGCCGGCAAGGTGGCCGGCCTCGAGGTGCTCCGCATCATCAACGAGCCCACCGCGGCGGCGCTCGCCTACGGGCTCGACAAGAAGACCGAAGAGAAGATCGCGGTCTTCGACCTGGGTGGCGGCACCTACGACATCTCGATCCTCGAGCTGGGCGACGGCGTCTTCGAGGTGAAGGCTACGAACGGCGACACGCATCTCGGCGGTGACGACTTCGACCAGAAGGTCATCAACTGGCTCGTCACCGAGTTCAAGAAGGATCAGGGCATCGACCTGTCGAAAGACGCGATGGCGCTCCAGCGCCTGAAGGAGGCCGCCGAGAAGGCCAAGATGGAGCTGAGCTCCACGATGCAGACCGACATCAACCTGCCCTTCATCACGGCGACCCAGGAAGGCCCGAAGCACCTCAATTATACGCTCACGCGCGCGAAGTTCGAGCAGCTGGTCGACGACCTGATCCAGCGCACGATTCCGCCGATGGAGAAGGCGCTGGCCGACGCGGGCATCGACACGGCCGACATCGACGAAGTGATCCTGGTCGGAGGCTCGACGCGCATTCCCAAGATCCAGGAGATCGTCAAGAACTTCTTCGGCAAGGACCCCCACAAGGGCGTGAATCCCGACGAGGTGGTGGCGGTCGGTGCGGCGATTCAGGGCGGCGTGCTGGCCGGCGAGGTCAAGGACGTGCTGCTGCTCGACGTCACCCCGCTCTCGCTCGGCATCGAGACGCTGGGCGGCGTGATGACGACGCTGATCCCCCGAAACACGACGATTCCGACGAAGAAGTCCGAGGTGTTCTCGACCGCCGAGGACAACCAGACGACCGTCGAGATCCACGTGCTCCAGGGCGAGCGCAAGATGGCCGTCGACAACAAGACCATCGGCAAGTTCCAGCTCACCGGCATTCCGCCGGCGCCCCGGGGCATGCCGCAGGTCGAGGTGACCTTCGACATCGACGCGAACGGCATTCTGAACGTGTCGGCGCGCGACAAGGCGACCGGCAAGGAGCAGAAGATTCGCATCGAGGCGTCGTCGGGGCTCTCCGACGCGGAGATCGACAAGATGGTGCGCGACGCCGAGGCGCACGCCAAGGAAGACGAAGACAAGAAGTCGAAGGTCGAGGCGCGCAACCAGCTCGACTCGCTGGTCTACCAGGTCGAGAAGGACGCCGGAGAGTGGGGCGACAAGGTCTCCGCCCCCACCAAGGAGCGCCTCGACACGGCCCTCGCGGCGGCGAAGGAAGCGCTCAAGGGCGACGACGCGGCCCAGCTCAACTCGGCGCGCGACGAGCTCATGCAGGCGTTCAGCGCCGCGGGCCAGGAGATGTATCAGGCCCAGGCGGCGGAAGCGCAGGCGGCCGAGGAGCCGGTGGCAGAGGCCGGTGAGGAAGCCGCCGAAGAGGCCACCCCCGCCGGCGAGGAAGAGGTGGTCGAGGCCGACTACGAGATCGTCGAAGACGAGAAGTAGCGACCAGGCGGTACGCGGCGACCGGGGTGGGTTGCGGGGCAACCCGTGACCCACCCCTTCGCGTCAGAACTCCCGGACCCACCGGCGCCGGCTCCGGGTAGCAGGCAGGTGGACCGATCTCGGTAGCGCAGGAACTTGAACGAGGACAGGACAGCCATGTACGACCCCCTCCGAGCCAAGGCCAAGGTGGTCTTCTTCACCGTCGCCGCCTTTCTCATGGGCCTCGGCGTCGCCAGCAGCCTGGGGTGGACCGCCACCTCGATGGCCATGCCGGTCGTCGACGAGGAACCACAGGTGGCGCGCGAGGCGGTGCAGCCGGCGCTCGACCTGAGCCAGGCGTTCATCAACGTCTCCGACGTGGTCACGCCGGCGGTCGTGCGTATTCAGGCGCGCCGGCCGGTGAATCTCGCGTCGCGTTCGCGCGGCACGCCCGAATCGATTCCCGAGCCTTTCCGCCGGTTCTTCGAGTTCGGACCCGAGGGGCAGGACGGCCAAGGTCAGCGCCTGCCGCCGCAGGGGCGGTTCGCGGGTGGCAGCGGCTTCATCGTCTCCGCCGACGGGTACGTGCTCACGAACGATCACGTCGTGGCGGGCGCCGACCGCATTCAGGTCATCCTTCCCGACCGCCGGTCGTTCGACGCCGAGCTGGTGGGGTCCGACCCGTTCACGGACGTGGCGGTTCTCAAGATCGAGGCCGCCGAGCGCCTGCCGACGCTCAGCTTCGGAGACTCCGACGAGGTGCGCGTCGGCGAGTGGGTTCTCGCCATCGGCAACCCGGGCTTCGGCGCGGGCAACCAGCTCGACTATACGGTGACCGCGGGCATCATCAGCGCGCGCGGGCGCGGGCTGGGGCTGATCAACAACGAGCTCCAGCGTGAGGGTGTGGACAACATCACCGCCGGTTACGCGATCGAGGACTACCTGCAGACCGACGCCGTGATCAACCCGGGCAACAGTGGCGGGCCGATGGTGGACCTCCAGGGCCGCGTCGTCGGCATCAACTCGGCGATCGCCAGCAACACCGGGTTCTATCAGGGCTACGGCTTCGCGATTCCGATCAACCTGGCCCGTCGAGTCATGGAAGACCTGGTCGAGTACGGCCACGTGCGGCGGCCCCAGCTCGGCGTGACCATCGTCGACGTCACCGTCGAGGACGCCGAGGCGTTCGGGCTTCCGAACGTCAGCGGCGTATTGATCCAGGGCGTCCAGGAAGACGGCCCGGCCGAGTCGGCAGGACTGCAGCAGGGCGACGTCATCGTCGCCCTCGAGGGCGAGTCCATCGGCTACGTCGGACAGCTCCAGGGTGAGGTGGCCATGTACCGCCCGGGTGACCGGGTGGAGCTGACCGTGTACCGAAACGGAGAACCGCAGGGCGTGACCGTGCGCCTGGGTGAGGCGCCGATCAACGACGTTCAGCCGCGCCAGGCCAGCAGCGAGGCCGCGGCGGAGTCGCGCATCGGCATCGTCGTCACCCCGCTCACCGAGCAGAACAACACGGACCTCGGCTACGACGACATCGAAGGGGTCATCATCACGCAGGTGCAGGCGGGCAGCCCCGCGCAGCTCCGGGGCCTGCTGCCTGGCGAGCGCATCGCCGAGATCAACCGCCAGCCCGTCTCGACCCCCGCGGACGTCGGCCGCATTCTGGGTGACGTCGAGCCCGGATCGGTAGTGCAGTTCATTCTCGAGAACCCCACGGGCAGTTCGCGCATCGTGAACCT
>CBFGQV010000248.1:0-4625 GCA_965651045.1 uncultured bacterium | reverse complement strand
GGTCGCCTGGAAGCCGGGCGACGCGTCGCCGATCTCGTCCAGGAAGAGCGTGCCGTCGCCGGCCAGCTCGAAGCGCCCCTTCCGGCTCGCCACCGCGCCCGTGAACGCCCCCTTCTCGTGCCCGAACAGCTCGGACTCGACGAGCGAATCGGGTACCGACGCGCAGTTCAGCGCCACGAAGGGCTCGCCGGCCCGCGAGTGCCGGTGAATCTCGCGCGCGACGAGTTCCTTGCCCGAGCCGCTCTCGCCGCGGATCAGCACGGGGCTCGCGCCCGACGCGGCGACGCCGATCTGCTTGAAGAGCTCGACGATCGACGGGTGCCGGCCCACCACCCGGTGCGGCGCGGCGTCTCGCGAATCCCCCTCGGCGCGGGAACGACGCGTCTTCGACGACCGCTCCGCCTCGCCGAGGGCCCGCTCGATCACCTCGGCGAGGTGGTCGAGGTCGAGCGGTTTGGTGAGGAAGTCGACGGCGCCGGCCTTCATGCCCTCGGCGGCGAGCGCCATGTCGTGCAGTCCGGTGATCAACACCACCGGCACCTGCACGCCCCGCGAGCGCAGCAGCTGCGAGAGCTCGACGCCCGACCCGTCGGGCAACTCGATGTCGGACAGCAGGAGGTCTGCGCCACCCTCGGCGAGCGCCTGGAGCGCCTCGGCCACCGAGCCTGCCGCCACCGGTTCGTGCTCGAGCCGCTCCACGAACCGGCAGAGGGCACGCTGCAGGTCCGGCGTGTCTTCGAGCACGAGCACGCGTTTCATCGAGCGCAGGCCTCCGACGTGTTCCGTTCCAGGACGGAACGCCCCCGGTCCGGCGCGGAACGCCGAGCGGTCTCGGCGACAGGGCTCACAAATGCTCTAACGGTAGTGGGCACAATGACTTGAGCTACGAGAGGGAGGGTGGCACACCCGATGCTTTGGAAAGGCGCGTTCAACGCAGGTCACGAATACGCTTCCAGGAGGCCAGGGTGGCGCCCAATGTGTGGCGGGAATCCGACGACGACAACCTGACCGGCCCGGCGCCGCAAGGGGCCGACCAGTGGCCCGAGCTTGCGGGCCGCATCTCGGCCGGCATGACGCAGGACCTGAGCAACCTGTTCGCGGCGATGCTCGCGCAGGTCGACCTCGCGCAGGGCTCGCTCGAGATCCAGGACATCGTCGGGGTCGATCGCGACCTCGAGGACCTGCGTCTCGCGGTGCTCCGCGGCTCCCGGTTGGTCGAGCAGATGCTCGCCTTCCGGCGCGGCGACGGCCTCACCATGCGGTCGGTCGACCTCAGCCGACTCTGCGAGTCCGCGGCGCGCCTGATCCGGCCGCTGCTGCCCGGCAACGTGACGCTTCGGATCGAGCACGACGACAGTCCGGTCGTGCGGGCCGACGCCGGGGCGCTCCAGCAGATCCTGATGCGGCTCGCGATCCGCAGTCGTGACGCCATGCGAGGGCCCGGGCGCATCGTGATCAAGGTCGGCACGGCCGAACTCACGCGCGCCGACTTCCGGCGGCGAGGCTGGGGCACGCCGGGACGGTACGGCGTCATCACCGTTACCGACGACGCCCGCTCGATCGCCGAAGCCGATCTGGCGCGCGTGTTCGAGCCGCTCCTTCCCGGCGATCGCGACGACGAGATCGCGGGCCTCCTGATGGTCTACGCGCTCATGAAGCAGCACCGGGGCTTCGTCGACGTGCAGAGCCACGAAGGGCTCGGCACCGAAGTCTCGCTCTTCTTTCGACCCACGCCGGTGATGACCGCCGGTGCCCGTCACGGCGACGGCCGAGAGCCGTCCGCCACGTTCCCCACCCATCACGACGCGGAGTGATGACGATGTTGCGAAGGATCGGTACGACTCTTCTGCTGAGCATGCTGCTCGCCCCTGCGATGCCGTCGCAGGTGGCGGCGCAGGCCAGCCTGCTCTCGCCCACGGGCAGCGACCCGGGCAATCTTTCGTACTCGGACGACGCCTACGTCCAGGTCTCCATCACCGATGTGTTCCCGTCCGGTGTGAAGATCGGAGGGGCGACGTACACCGACATGTACATCGGCTCGAACGGGTACGTGACCTTCGGCCACGGCAACTCGAGCTACTCTCCGCTCGGCATCGCGGCGTACACGAGTGGGCCCATCGTGGCGGCTCAGTACGACGACCTGAGGCCCGGAGCCGGCGGCACGGTCACCTACGCGCAGGCCGCCGGCGACGGGCGCGACTACGTCGTCGCCACCTGGGCCGCCGTGCAGCCCTACAACACGCCGGTGGGTGCCGGTACGACGACAGGCGGCAACACCTTCCAGATCGTGCTCCGCAAGACGGAGCGGGCCGCGACCGATTTCGACCTGGAGATCCGCTACGTGGATCTCAACTGGGCGCAGGCGAGGATCATTGCGCCGGCGTGGCCCACCGCCGGCTGGTCGGCGGGCGATCAGATCACCTACTCGGTCATTCCGAACTCCGGCACGAGCTCGTTCCTGAGCGTCGAGAGCGGCTCCAACGTGGGAGAGCCGGGCGTCTACCGCTGGCAGGTGATCGACGGCACGATCCTCTCGACGCCGACCGTCACGGCCACGGCCTCGGCCACGTCGATCACCGCGACCAGCGCGGTGAGCGGCGGCACGGTCGCGTCGACCGGCGGCTCGACCGTCACGGCCATGGGCCTCGCCTACGGCACGAGCGCGAATCCCACCACCGCCGACGGCACCGCCGCCGCCGACCAGGCGCCGGGCGCGGGCAGCTTCACCGCCACGCTCTCGGGGCTGGCGCCGGGCACGACCTACCATGTGCGCGCCTACGCGACGAACGCACTCGGCACGAGCTACGGGCCGCAGCAGAGCTTCACGACCAGCACCACGATGCCGCAGACCATCACCTTCGCGGCGCTCGACCCGGTGACGTACGGCGATGCGCCGTCGACGCTGGGCGCGACGGCGACCTCGGGGCTCGATGTCGCCTATGCTTCGAGCGACACCAGCGTGGCCGCGGTCTCGAACGACACGCTCTACATTCGCGGCGCCGGCACGGCCCAGATCACGGCCACACAGTCGGGCGACGCGTCGTGGGAGCCGGCCACACCCGTCGTGCGCACCCTCGAGGTCAGCGCGCGCGAGGTCACCGGCACCTTCACGGTCGCGGCCGAGAAGATCTACGACGCGACCACCGTCGCACCGGTCCTCACACGGGCTCTCGTGGGCGTACTGCCCGCGGACTCCGGGCTCGTGGAGCTGCTCGGCGGGCCGGCGCACTTCGCCTCGCCCGCGGTCGGCGACGACAAGACGGTCCGGCTCGACACCGCGAGTCTCGGGGGATCGAGGGCCAGCCACTACACCCTGGCCGGCGTCACCCCGGTGACGGCCGACATCGTGCCGGGCCCCGCCGCGGCGTTCACCATCGAAGGCCCCGAGAGCGCGGTCGCCGGTGAGCAGGCCGGGCCGTTCGTGGTGACCTTCCGAGACGCGTTCGGGAACGCGACCACGGTCGACGAGCGCACCGTCCTGGGGCTCACGACAAGCCAGGGGTCGAGCGGCGTCAGCTTCGAGCCCGGATGGGCCGTGGTCGTCGCCGCCGGCGAGGGCCAGGGCGCCTTCCACTACACGAGCGAGGCCGTGGGCGTGGGCCGGCACACGTTGACCGTCGAGGTCACCTCCGGGCCCGGCGCGGTCCGGGGCCTCGAGCGCGAACACGACGTACGCATGAGCGCGGGCGCGCCGGCGTCGTTCCGCATCGAAGCGACCCACGGAGGGGCCATCGGGCGTCAGTTCGTCGACTCGACCTTCGCCGTCCGCATCACCGCCCTGGACGCGTGGGGCAATGTCGCGACGGGCTTCGAGGGAACGGTCGACGTCGGCTCGGCGAGCGCGCTGTCGCTCGGGCAGGGTTCCGCCGGTCCGTTCGAAGACGGCGTGCTGCTGGGCCACGAGGTCCGGGTGACCGACGTCGGCACGACCACACTCGTCGCCACCCTCGGCGACGCGCACGGGGCGAGCGAGGCGTTCGACGTGCTCGCGCGCGAGGCTCTCGTGAGCGTCACCATCGGCGTGAGCGACGAGACCCCGCTCATCGGCGAGACCATCGACATCGAGGTGACGGTCTTCAACGAGGGCGCCGAAACCGCGCAGGCGGTGTCGGTCCGGAGTCCTCTCGCCGAGCAGAACCGCCTGGTGGTGGTGTCGGTCGACCCCGAACGGGGCACGCTCGACGCCCCTGACGGCCGCTGGCAGGTGGGTGATCTCGCCCCCGGCGAGCGCGTCACGCTGCGCATTCGTGCCCGGGTGGTGACGCCATGAGGCGCGGCGCGGAGGACCACGGCAACGGCACACGAACTTCCACGAACGAGGAACGGACGATGGTCGAGAAGTCCTGGAGGCGGCTGGCGATGCTGGCCATGGTGCTCGGGGCGGCCGCCTGTGGCGACGATCCCGTCGGGCCCGGCAGCGCCGCCACCGAGAACCTGACGGTGGTGCTGACGAGCCCGGGCGAGGTCACGCTCGAGAGCCTGGGCGACGCGTTCACGATCGAGGCGCGGGTGGTCGACGCCGAGGGCCGCGACGTGGGCGGGCGCTCGCTGGTGTACCGAGCGGATGTTCCGGGCGTGCTCGAACCGACCGGCGCGGCGGGAGAGTTCCGCAGCGTCGGCGCCGG